>JAJRYU010000728.1 GCA_024275615.1 Planctomycetota bacterium | reverse complement strand
TGTCCTTTTCACGTCCTTTCTGACCTATGCATACAGTGGTGCACCGTTTCGCTGGCGACGATTCGGTTGGCGTGCGAATCTGACCGTGGCGCTGCCCCGAGGTCTGCTTCTCAAGGTGGCAGGATGGTCCACAGTGGCGCCGGTTTTTTCCGACAGTGAACCTTGGTTCTTAGGGCTGGTCTTCTTCTTGTTTTTGCTCGGAGCCACAACTACAAAAGACTACGCCGATGTCGCTGGTGACGCGGCGGATGGTGTTCGCAATTTGCCGATCAGGTTGGGAGTGAAAGGGGCTCTGCGTGCGACCTCACCGTTCTTTGTCCTGCCTTGGATTCTCTTAGCGGTTTCGCCTTGGCTGAGTGGCCCACCCTTGAGTGCCGCGCCACTTGGGCTTTTGTGCTTGGGGCTGGGTTGCACGTTCTATGGGGCGTTTATCCTCTGGGTTTTGTTTCGCGATCCAAACGCCATCGCGAAGGAAGAGAATCATCCCGCTTGGGGGCACATGTACAAGCTCATGATGGTGGCACAGATCGGTTCTGCCGTTGTCTATCAGTTCTGATGTGCCGTTCTCTTCACAAGAAAACGCCCCGGACTGCCATGAGTTCGGGGCGCTTCATATGACTGTGTTCGAGCAGACGCAGAGAAGCTTGCGGGACGCCTCGGTCATGGCGGGGATGACTTCGAAGAGATCTCCAACGATACCGTAGTTAGCGACCTTGAATATCGGAGCGTCAGCGTCTTTGTTAATGGCGACAATGCACTTGCTCGTGCGCATCCCTGCCAAGTGCTGGATGGCACCGGAAATGCCAGCAGCGATGTAGAGTTGCGGAGCAACCACTTTTCCAGTTTGTCCGACCTGGGCGGCGTGATCACGCCAGCCGGCATCAACGGCGGCACGGGAAGCACCCACCGCTGCCCTAAGACTTGGGCGAGTTCTTCCAAGGGTAGGAAGCCTTCAGCGCTGCCAAGCCCGCGGCCACCGGCAACGACGATATCGGCCTCTGTGACGTCAAGAACAGCGTTCTCTGGCGCGGCGATTTCTTTCACCATGGCTCGAATGTTGTCGAGGGAAAAATCCAATGGCTCAACGGAAACCGGGGCTTCATTTCCAGGACTTGTTTCTTCAGCACCGAAGACATTCGGTCTGATTCCCAGAATAAGAGGGCCTGCAGCGGCATGGACCCAACTCATGGCCTTGCCAGCGTAGACGGGGCGTGCAGCAGCCAAAGCACCGTCTTCAACTTTGTATTCAACGCAGTCGGCGGCCAAGCCAGCGGGGAGCTTGGCGGCGATGTAGGCACCCAAGTCTTTTCCCATTGTTGTTGCTGGGACGATGATGCTGGCGGGGTCAACTTTCTTGATGGCCTGCAACAGGGCGCGTCCATAACCGCCTGTGGAATAGTGTTCGAAGTTATCCTGGTCGAAGACCAAGACATGATCGGCCCCATAGGCCCCGAGATTTTTGGCGATATCTTGGATGTTCTTGCCGATGACCACAGCGGTTACATCGCCACCCAATTCGGCCTTGATTTTCATTGCCGTGCTGCATGCCTCCAGCGCGGCTTTCTTCAATGAGCCTTCCCGTTGTTCGGCGAAAGCTAGGATTCCTTGAGACATCGTGTTCTCCTTGAGTGAAACCGGTCGCCTGTCATCGCGAACGGTCCGTTGTGTTGGTGCCAGTGAGAGATTTGGCTCAGATCACTTTGGCTTCGTTCTTGAGTAAGTCGACGAGTTCTTGCACAGCTTCCGCACCTTCACCAACGATCCGACCTTCCGGCCGTGCGTCGGGTAGCTCCAAAGATTGGGTCAAGATGCGGACTTCACCGAGCACAGCGTCAACTTCGTTCAAGGGTTTCTTCTTTGCTGCCATGATGCCTTTCAGCGAAGGATAGCGCGGCTCATTAAGACCCTTTTCTGCGCTAAAAACTGCTGGCAAGCTGCCTTCGATAATTTCAACGGCACCCTCGATCTCCCTTTCGGCGCGGAAAGTATCACCGTCGAATTCAAGTTTGGACACCTTGGCTACGATGGGCCAGTCGAGCATCGCAGAAACCAAGGTTGGTACTTGGCTGTTGTCGCCATCAACCGATTGCTTGCCAAAAAATGCCACACGACTTTCGTTGCTCTTAATGTGGTGAGCAAGAGTCGTAGCGATGGCGGCAGAATCGGCGTTCGTGATGTCGGCTTTGAGAATGGTCGCTGAGTCCGCGCCACGGGCGAGACATTTGCGAATTTCTTCTTTTTGGGACCCGTCGCCAACAGTGACAACTTCAACTGTTCCTGCGCCGAGTTTTTCGCGCATTCGGAGTCCTTCCTCCAGGGCGATCTCGTCGTAGGGGTTCAATTCAAACTTTACATCGGCGGTATCGAGGCTCTTGCCGTCGGCTCCGACTTTGACTTTTGTGTCCGTGCTTGGTGTAACTGCAACGCATACCGTGATTTGCACAGGTATTCTCCGTAATGGGGTGGGCCGATATTCAACCCAGGATCAGGGTTTTCGGGCGTAGAATCTTATTTTCACGAAGGCTTGTCATCAAGGTGTCCGAAAGTCGCAGTCCTAACCAGGGTTTGGGGAGCCTCAGAGGCCCCGAATTGTGTTTGGAGGAAGGGGTTCACGGGACCTCGTGAGTGGTGAGAAACCCGCTGGGCGTGCTCCTCATTTTGGGGCGATCGAAGGTTGGCTACCGATACCCGTTTTCTTGGATAAAATTCAGAATACGAACCCTCTTTGGTTTTGATTGACACGGTCACGGGCTTATGTACGGTGCGTCTTGATTCCCCGTCGACTCTCCGAGATATTTTTTGACCGAGACCAAGCACACGTATGCCAGAGCATTGTGCGCCATGCTGCTGGCTGCCTCCCTCCCTGCATTCCTTGCACCGTGGATCGGCAGACGTATGGTCGCTTTGATTCCAGATGTTGACCCTGAAGCTGCCTACTTCACGACTCTCGAGCCCATGCTTCTCTACTTCTTGATGCCTGTGGCTGTTCTGGGCTCGTTGTTCCTCGTTATGGCGCCGGGATTGCTCTTGGTGCGCGCTCTTGGCCGAGGAAAGGATCTTTGGACCTGGCTTCTTGAAGGCTTCGTTTTCAGCTTGTTCGCCGTCAGCCTGACAGCTGCGGTGACTCAAGAAATAATGGGCCAACCCTTGATGGGGATCTCTTTTGTTGCCGTTACCTACGGCCTTTTGGTTGTGTGCAGCTTGGTCTACTTAGCCAGAGCAGGAATCGTCAGCAAGCAATTTGGGGCTGAAGATCGTAGGCGATCACCCGGGCTCGTTCTCCTGGGAGTTCTCAGTGTTGCCCTTGTTGTAGTCTTAACGCCGAAGTTCTTTTGGGAAGCGTTGAATGGCGACGGGGCTCACTCATTTGAAGCGACACGACTTCTCATGCATCAGAGTTTTCCGTTTTGGCAGCCTGAGGCCGGCGTGGTTTCGTCTTGGCCCGGGGCCAATGGGCTGACTGTCGCCTATCCAGCAAGCTGGTTCATGCGGATGTTTGGCGAGAACGAGGCCTCGGTGCGGCTTGTTTATCTTCTCTACTTCTCATTGCTGATCGCAGGCGTGGTTGCCATCGCCGAAGCTGGAAGAAAGAGAGTCCTCAATATTGGCCAGTTGATGCTTGTTTCCGGAAGCATCCTCTGCTTTTCCGTAGTGATGGCTTACAGCGCCACATACGATCCCTATTGCGCCGACATCTCAATGCCCGGGACTCACGACGCTCTAAACATGATCTTTCTGTTTGGCGCGATTGCGTCATTGGCACGGCGAGAGATGATTTGGGCCTTGTGCTGGACAGTGCTTGCACTTCTTACCTCTCCTGCTGCGTTGCTCGTGATCGTCGCCATGATCCTAGGCGTGCTTGTGAGCCGTCGTCCATTTGCCTGGCGGCTTTGCTTTCGACACATGATGGGCTTGATCGCTGCTCTTGTCATCATCGCCATGTTGGTGCAAGTCTTCAAAGCGGTCGGTGGCTTGGAGGCGGGTGAAGAACACGGGTCTTTGGGAATGCTCAAGAGATACAAAGTTCTTGCGCTTCTCGATATGGACAAGTTTCTCTGGGCGCTTCTTCCTTGCGGCATCTATCCTCTCATATGTTTTTTCTTTTGGCGCACTTCGGATCAACTGTGCCGGTCCCTGATGATTGCCACAGGGATCACTTTCTTGGCGTACTACGTCATGGCGAGAGTCTCGATTCACTATTTTGTACCAACCATGCTCTTGCCGCTTGCCGCCTATTGGCGACAAGAGCATCGCGTGAATCAGAATGCCGGGTTGCTGTGGTTCTCAGCATTTCTTATCGGTTTCACCACTTGGCTTGCAGCTCCAACTGGCTCAGGTATCTATGTCGCAAGTAGGCAAATTGGCCAGTCGATCGATGTCTCCGGCCTTCCAGGTTATGAAGAAATGAAGCCAAGTGTCTTTCGGGGAGCTGAAATGCTGACTCGTCTTTTTCGAAAATCGTCGGCGGCGAAGGGTTCCCTTGTTGGCTATCGGGGATCGCCTTTGAGTTGGCTTCATTACGCCCATGATGAGGGCGCGCAAAATGTCGAAAAGAACTACGAGCTGGTATCAGAAGACTCTGTCCGCTCATCCCAAGGAATCAAAGTGGCCGAAGAAGGTGGTTTTGCTCTCTATGTCTACAACCGGCGCAAGTGGATGAAGGATAAGTCGATGCCAGTGAGCCATTCTCGAGGTGGTTCGGTATTTCAAGTACCACTTCAGATTCTCTTCTACAGCAGAGAATCAAAGAGATTAGGCCTTTTTCGCGTACCGGTTCCGAAGTCTCTCAAGAACGTGTTGAAAAAATAGCGTTAGTCAATTTTCCCAACGAGTATCCACAATTATGCGTGCCCCCAAGACAAACATCACCGTCCGCTTTAAACAAGAATACTTCAACACGCGATTCGTCTACGACCCGAGAAGACTCGTCATTTGGCGACAGGTCGCTCGGTATATCCAAGAGAAGTACATCCCGGAAGATTCAAGGGTCTTGGACCTGGGTGCGGGCTATTGTGACTTTATTCACCACATCAAGGCCAAAGAAAAATACGCTCTGGACGTCTTCGAAAAACTTCCCGAAATAGCTCACGACGATGTGACAACTTTTGTTTGTAGTTGCACCGACATGTCACCCCTCGCCGACAACCAGTTGGACTCGATTTTCGCCAGCAACTTGTTTGAGCACTTGACCCACGATGAGCTGTTGCAGACTCTCGGCGAAATCCGCCGAGTTCTGCGTCCTGACGGCCGATTGATACTCTTGCAGCCCAACTTCAAGTACTGCTACCGCACTTATTTTGACGACTACACTCATTTGCAGATCTTCACTCACATGGGGCTGACTGACCTTCTGGAAATGACCGGAATGGAGGTGGAATTCGTCAGAGCCAAGTTCTTGCCGGTCAACATGAAATCGACTCTCAGGCTGACAATCCCGTTTTTGGGGTTCATTGTCAGGAGCTACATGCAGTCGCCGATCAAACCTCTTGCCGGACAGATGCTCATCGTCGCTCGGAATCGTCCTGTGGAAGGTCTATAGGATCTCATTGGGGTGCGATTTGGACAGTAGAACTGCCGCTTTGCTTAAAGAGTTTCAACGCTTGGCGCTTGCGCCTGGTGTTGGCCATAGCCATTGTCAGCTTGCTTGAATTGCGTTTGAACAACAGTCCAAAGACCAAGTTGAAGAATCGCCAAGGTCGTAGCACCATGCTGACTCCATAGAAGAACATCATCCCAGTGATGTTGAGCCAGACCAACTGTCGGGAGCTGATGGCATCGGCATAGGAGATGCTCTTGGGGATGTCCGTGTAGCCCATCAGACTGATGAAGTACTCCTCATCAAGGGAGACGGCACCTTTTTCACTCAGTTGCAAAAAGAGCTCGGAACCCGGATAGGGCGAGAACGGGAAGCATGCAATGTCATCAACGCCAACCCATGCTAACTTAGTGAAGAACTTAAACGTCTGCCGCACGTCGTTCCACGTCTGCCCGGGCATGCCGAAGACAAAGTTGACCTTGATTTGGATTCCCGCACAGTGAGATCCACGGATTGAGGTGAGCATGCGGCCAAGATCGCAGCGTTTCTTGATTCTCTTGAGTTCCTCGACTGAACCAGTCTCGGGAGCATAGTTCATGCTGCGACAGCCAGAGCGATAGAGAAGTTCTGCGACTTCTTCATCAATGGCTTCACTTCTTGTGCCCGAGGGAAGTTGCCATGTGATCTTCAGGTTTTCGCTTTCCAATAAATGGCAGAATTCAACGATCCAACTCTTCTTGACGATGGCGGTGAGATCGTAGAAGTCGAAATTCGAAGCGTTGTATTTCTCTATGTAGAGTTTCATCTCGCGAATGACGTCTTTGGGGTCTCGCGCATTCCACATGGTTGTCCACATTTGCGGGCTGGAGCAGAAAGTACATTGATAGGGGCAACCACGACTTGCCAGGATCGGCATACACCGCCCGAGATTCACTCCATGAGTTAACTCGCGATCGATGTACTTTTCGACTGGCCACAGATCCCAAGAAGGTGCAGGAATTGTATCGATTGCCTTGACTCGGTTACGGGGGCCTGTGCGAATGCATGTCTGATTGTCTCGATAGACAATACCTGCGACCAGACTGAAATCGCCGTCCTTTGAAAAAGCATCCAAGAGCTCGACAATTGTCTCTTCACCCTCACCCAGAACCGCGACATCGACTCCTTCGCAGCTGGTGAGAGAAAACTCTGGCGAGGCCGTCGCATGTTCACCTCCCAAGACAATGAGGGCCTTGGGAAACCCAAGACGGATAGCATCGATGACCCGGCGGGTGATCGGCCACTCGACAGAGAACATGCTGGACACACCGATGACGTCAATATTCTTGGGGATTCTTGCGACAATCTCTTCGTCAGTGAGGCCGTGCACCAAGACGTTTTCGTAGCCGGCCAAGAGCGTGTATTGGTCCAGTGCTTCGCCAACTGCATCGATGGCGCAAACGTCGTGTCCGGCGGCGAGAATCGACCCAGTTACATAGGATGGACCAATTGGCGGCACTGCATCTTGGCCAACGGCGCCTACCGATGTCAGCGTTGGTGGTCTGATCATGCAAAAATGAACAGGTCGTGATGTCTTTTTGATTTTAGATTTCGACTTGATGGCCATAAAGTCACATTAGCATTTGTAAAGCCTTAGGGCCCGCGCAACAACAGCTGCTCCCCATTTTGGCCCGACGTTTGGGTCAGATTCGGGTTGGGCGATTGAGCGAAAACCACAGCGCACTCACTGTCTTCGAGGATTCACGCGATTGAGCACAGAACGAAGATGAGAGCCAAACTGGGACGTTATTCTCGCGTCGGCACTTAGGAAGCGATAACAGGATCTTCGGCAGAAACTCAGGGTTTTCTTGCTCAGATTCTGGTGAATTTCTACCCATCCCAGCTGACCAGTTCATGAAATCGGCGACGAGATCATGTGGTAGGACAGATTGGATCGAGTTTAGGCCACAGATTCAAGATGCGGGGCTTGGATCTCCAGGAATAGATCGACCAGCATGGGGTCAAAATACTTGCCTCGTTCGGCTTCGACCATGGAAAGAGCTTCCGCCAATGACATCGGATTGCGGTATGGCCGTTTCGATGTCACAGCGTCGAAGAAATCGCATAGGCCAGCAATGCGTGCATCAAGAGGAATGTCCTCTCCTGACAGACCATCCGGATAACCGGCCCCGTCCCAACGCTCATGGTGCCAACGCAACACTGGAACCAACTCGCTAAAAAACGAAACCGGCTTGATGATGTATTCGCCAATTTCAGAATGGCGCTTCATGATGACGAATTCGGAATCCGTCAGAGGGCCGGCCTTGTTGAGAATAGCATCGTCGATTCCGATTTTGCCGATGTCATGAAGTTTGCAACCCAACTCCAGACGGGCGATGCCTTCTTGGCTGTAGCAGAGTTTGCGCGCAAGTTTGACGGCGTACGCGGCAACGCGACGCCCATGTCCGATATTCAGGCGATCACGCCCTTCCGCTGCCCTGGCCAAAGAAAGGGCCGTTTCTTGTTGAAGTTCTTTTTCGCGTTTCTCAACCATGTAGCGTTGCGCGTCGGGGCGAACATCTCGTTGTTCTTGGGCCCGATCCACGGCAAAGCCGATCTTTTCGAAATTGAATGGTTTGTGGAAAAAGTCAAAGGCGCCTTTTCGCATGCCTTGGATGGCGAAACTCATGTCCAAGTAGCCAGTCATGAGAATGACGTCGAGGGAGGGATCAACCTCCTGAGCTCTAACCAAGAGATCCAATCCAGAACAGTCCGCCATGGAGATTGCCGAAATGAGCAATTCCTGGCCACGGTCCTTCAACAGGCTGGCAGCTTCCGTTGCGGACTCGGCGGTGCGGACTTGGAAACCCCGTCCTTCCAAGAAACCTTGCAACACTTTTCTCGAAGCCACGTCATCGTCGGCGATCAATATTCGAAAGGCGCTTCCCATCCCGATTCCCCCAACCCACGGCGCTCGAATCGAGTCGTGATCCCCCGTGGCAGTCGCCCCGAATCACCGATCGAGCTTGGTAACAGGGGCAATATAAGGGGGGGACAACGAGGAGGTGCACTACAAAATGCGCTAATTATGCAATTTGGCTGCCTTCAAGCCCGTTGCAAGTCTTGATCGACGTGAAACATTGTGGAAAGAACTGAGCTGTCCAGACCCTAAGCCGAAATAGCAATTTGTCTTAATAAAATACCCGTGTGTTGGCGAGTTGTGGATAACTTGGGGAGATCCTGGCATGGAGTATTCACCCCATGAACCACATTCTACATGATGTGCACAAGATGACGATCAAGCGGATTGGGATTCTGGGTGCGAAAATGCTCTTGGAGCATTCGGCTCGGACGAAAACTGGGCGCACGGGCGCGATGGGCAAGCACTTCTGGAACCTATTCCGGTTCGGTTTCCTTGGCCTGTACGGCGGGCTTTCCGGCCAATTCTGGCATTGTGAAGCTGCGGCCCAGGTAGGCGCGCCGGACTTGTTCGTCGTCAACAAGTTCAGCCGCTGGACCGTGCTTGAGAATCGCTCCCTCAGCAATGATGTAAGAGCGGTCTGTGATGCTGAGTGTTTCACGCACGTTGTGGTCGGTAATCAAGATGCTGATGCCGCGATCGCGCAAAGAGCAAACTAAAGCTTGGATTTCTTCGACGGCAATAGGGTCAACTCCAGCGAATGGTTCGTCGAGGAGAACCAACTTGGGTTCTGTTACCAGGATACGGGCGATCTCCAATCGGCGGCGCTCGCCCCCAGACAAGAGATCCGCTCGTTGGCGCGCTAGAGAATCAAGACGTAGTTCAGCAAGAATGGCTTCCATTCGGGTTACGCGGTCTTTGGCATTGAGTCCAGGGACCCATTCCAGAACCGCCAAAACATTGTCGCGCACATTGAGTTTCCGGAATACCGAAGGTTCTTGCGCCAAGTAGCCCATTCCTAAGCGCGCCCGCTTGGCAACGGGGAGGTGGGTAAGGTCTTGGCCCTGAAAGGAAATGCTACCACTGTCGGGGCGAGTCAGTCCCATGGCCATGGAGAACGTTGTTGTCTTGCCAGCACCGTTGGGACCGAGGAGGCCGACGATTTCCTGGTTTTCCACGCGCAGAGTGACATCGCTGATGACAGTCTTCTTGCCATAGCTCTTTCTGAGGTTCTTGCACGCGAAGAGGCTCACCGAATCGGGCCGATTTGGAGCAAAGGGAAGAACGTCAAGTAGGCGCGCCCTTGAATGAACTTTCGAGGCACGAAATTGCCAAGACGGATGGTCGCAGGGATAGTTGCTTCAACGCCGTCCGCTCCCTTGTAAGGCACACGGACAATGCGATCTGGATCAATCGTGTGTAGATTGCCAAAGGAATCTAAGAACTTCGTGTTGTTGTCGTAGGGGTTCTCGCCAGGGCGTGTTGGCGCTTCGGTGACTGCTTCAGCATCGCCACTGAGAGTGATGATCTCGCCATCATCATTTTTGTAACGCATTTCAGCAACTTTCCAACTGCGACCATCGAGGCTGTCAGGGGAGTTGTCGCCCAAGGGCAAGAAATTGTCTTCGGGGATGTGAAAGTCGGTGGCACCGGATTCCGTGTAGTAGTTGTCACGCGATAATTCGATGTCACGAAATTGGGCTTTTCCGCCAGCGAATCCCCAGATCATGGCGTTCTCGAAGGGTTTCTGCCTGGGCGTGTCGGCATCCGCTGTCGCCACGACTGGCTCGAGTTGGGAATTGCTCATGACGACGCGGCTCACTGGAAACAGTCTGTGATCGTACTCATGCTCAAAAACCACGTCGCCGTCGATGCGGACGGTCACGAGGTTGTCACAATTTGCAACAGAGACCAAAGTCCAGGCGTCGCCGGTTAGGCGCGCATCAAATTCCTCATGAACATCACCAAGAGTGAGACTGCTCTTCTCAGGCGAGCCGTCAACAGCGATTTCGACAACGATAGCGTTTTCGAGGGTAAAGTCTCTGATCTCAAAAAGTACCTTACCCTTGTTGGTTTGTGGTTTGACTTCAAACCGCATCCGCATGTCGCCGACGGGAACCGCTGGGTCGCGTGTATTTTCTTGGCCGACGGGAAACGGCAGGCCTAGCAACTTGCCAAAACTTCCCACGGCGGGAGCGCGTCTTGACCAATCGTCAAAGCGACGATTACAGATGACGTTTTCCTTGCCATCGACGAGCTTCAACTCTCCCGCAGGACGAGTAAACCGGACCCGGACAGCTTTCTTCGTGGCGTCGAAAGAAATGACTTCCTCTTTGAAGTCAGGAGACACTCCAACCGCGCTGCCGCCCGCTTCGTTGATCCAATAGGAACGAAAGTCCTCCACTCCGCGTTTTTCCGGCGCGATGCAGTTGTTGGCATCGAAAAGCCGCTCTTGCAGTTTGGCCGGCTTTCGCAGGATTTTGGCCTTTTGAAGAGCTTCGTCGTGACCTAAATCGAAGTCGGCAGTGTAGAGATCTCCACCCCTGATAAAGAACCATTCGGGGCCAACGCCGACACCGCGCTTGACGTAGTTCAACATGCGATTGTGGGGGTATTGAAAGATCATGATCTCCCAGCGTCGGGGATCGCGAATCATGTAGGTGAACTTGTTGGCAATCAACCGACTGCCACCCACATCCCGCCCAATGATGGTCGGTTCCATCGACTGCGTGGGGACCTTGTAGGCTTCGAAAGCGAACTGCTTGATCACCAAGGCCATGATAACGGCGAAGGTGAGGGCCTCGACGTTCTCGCGCCAGAACCCCTTGTTGGTTTTTTTGTCTTTGGCGTTCATGATGTTTTTCTCTGGGGTTCGGTCAAAAAAGACGTCCCATTTTCGCATCCAGTCTTCTAACGAATTATTTTCATTCGGGCGAGGGGCAAGAACACTGCATAGGCTCGCCCAACAAACAGATGCCTCGGGACGGTGGGAGAGGGCTCTTCTTCAATCCCGGTGAGCTGGCCATATTGGCTAAGTGCGTGCTTGTTACCGAAATCGTCAACAAAGAAACGCTCGGTAGTGGTTTTCCCATCCGCTTCAGTGCTGGAAATGGTGTAGGGGTTCTCCAGGCGGTTTTCCAAGGCATCTGGGTCGACCACTGCTGACATGTCGCCCCGCAATTCCTTTTCGGTATCCTTGAACTTGAGGATCTTGAGACTCCAGTCACGTGAGTCGTTGCTCGATGGCGAGTTGTCACCCAGCATGTAGTAGTGGCCGGCGGGTATGTCCGTGCGCCAACTCTGGTAGGTTGGCTCGAAAATCGAGCGCTGCATGCCACTGCCATCACCACGGTAATAGATGTCTCGATAGATCTGTGCTTCGTCGAATCGTACCTTGGCGTTTTGGACGCCAAAACCGACCCCTGCGGGCCAGTCCGGGGCTCCTGCGAGAAGCCTGGGCAAGTGGTCATAGGGTATTGTAGCGATTTGCTTGCCGTCGAGGACCAACTCGATGCGATTGTCAACATTCGTGAAACGGATCTTCGTTTCTTGCGAGACCGGTATTGAGTTTGGTGCCAAGTCAATCAGCCGTCGCTCACCGAGATAAATGCCACCTGAAGCCTCTTCACCTTCGATAGGAATCTTGGCTACGATTTTGTCATCGTGTTGGGGGTCGCGAATCTCACAAATGACGAAGCCGCCTTCTTGGAGAGGACTGCAAGTAATCGCCAAGCGCAGGTCGCCAACTTCGAATTCTCCGAAGTGGTTGGTCGGGCCAACCTCTGCAAAAGGGTCGCGTTGATCGCGGATCTCATGGCGGAAGTGAATCAAACTTGTGCTGCGACAATGCACGATCACACTTTCGTCGAAG
>JAJRYU010000727.1 GCA_024275615.1 Planctomycetota bacterium | reverse complement strand
GCCGAGTCCATTGCAGACCGCATTTTGGCTAAAGAACCAACTGAACTGCATGGGCAACATCTGAGCATCCTGGGCTATCTGAAGCCCTTGGCAGCCGTTGCTTGCCTTTTGCTCCTGGTGGGCGCGGCCTTCTGGGGCGGGCGCGAAAGCGTTCGTGCGAGCAGCGACGACTCTGGGGCTGGAGTGATCGAAATGAAACAACTTCTCCTCGAGGAAAACCCCGAGCTCGACTCCAAGGAAGTTGACGAGCTTTTTGAACGATTTGCGACGGAAATCACGAGGATTGAAGGGGACTTCAAACAAAGCCGCACAGGAGCATTTGTCAGGTTGGAAAATGAAGTCGAGAAGCTCAAGCTGAAGGCAAGGAACAAAGACGCCGAAAGTAAGTAGGAAGGAATTGCGCTTCGGTCGGACGCTGATACAGTATGCGCGTTCTAATTCGTTGAAGTAAAAGAGGTTCTGAATACATGGCTCGAGCAACGGGTGTCCAGGTGACTGGCACGACGGTACGCGTCGTCGACGTCGAAGGCACCGCCAAAAAATTCAAGGTCCGAGGATTCGGGGAAGCATCTTTTGACGGCGGAGCGCCGGAAGAAAAAGATGTTCTGATGATCAAGGCTCTCCGCGACGCTTTCAAAAGCGCCAAGGCGAGCAAGGAACATGTCATTCTTGGTGTGCCGGTTCGTGATTGCATCATTCGCGAAATCACCGTTCCGTTTACCGATCCCGAACAGATCAAGAAGGTCATCAAGTTTGAGAGCGAATCCCATCTTCACTCCTGCTCTATTGATGAAGTTGTCATCTGCTTTTTGAAAGTGGCTGAATCTGGCAATCGTAGCACTCTCATTGTTATTGCCGCCAAGAAAGAGAAGATTCGCGAGATCTTGACTGCCCTTGAACGGGTCGGAATTGATCCATTGGCTGTCGACCTCGACTCAGCTGGGCTCTTCGGTGCGACGCAGTTGATTCCAGAGGCAGCGGAGAAGAAAAACCTCGTCGTTTGCGACATCGGTTACTCCTCAACCATGGTCACTCTGATCAAAGACGGCGAACTACGAATCATTCGCTCCATTCGTATGGGTACCGACTCGATTACGTCACGTGTCTCCATGGACTTGGACATCGATCGCCAAGAAGCACACACACGCACCCAAGCCATCCTTCAGCAAGACGTCAAACTCAGCGAAGATTTGATGATTCGCACTTCAGAGGTCGAAGAGGACGACAACGAAACTCAAAAAACGTCAGGAGAGCTGGAGCGAGACATCGTTCGACAACGTCAATCCGAACTGATCGGCCGACTCCAACAAGAGATTTTTCGCAGTATAAATCCGGCCAAATTGGAAGAGCCATTGGACTGTGTTCTTCTCACCGGCCCCGGAAGCAACCTACCTCGCATTAACTCGGAACTCGCGGAGCAGATGAGTGTGCCGGTCAAGACCCTCAACATTCTTGACGAAGCCGAGCATCGCTTCTCGAACAGTGAGTTGCCTACTTTCAATTCTGCCGCGCCAATTCCCATTGGCTTGTCCATGAAGCAGTTAGGCCTTGATCCCCTGAAGCTCGATTTTCGCCAGGAAGAATTCGTTTTCTCCAAACGATTCGATCGCCTCAAAGTACCGCTTTTTTGCCTCATCTTGCTTCTGTTTGCGCTCAATTCCTTTGCTCTTGTGCTGCTCAAGGCCATGGGGCAAGCAGAAGAAGCCAAACTCAAACGTGGTGCGAGAGCAGCAGCAAATATTTTTCAGCAAGTTGCTGATCCCAAACAGATACCTGAGCGACAACTCAAATATTTGACCTACAAACCTGGCGACCTCAAGAAACTCTACAGTGGCGCTAGTGCCGACGACAAGACCCCCTTTGAGCGCATCACCTACATTGGCTTCACGATGAAAAAGATGCACCAGAAATTGCGGGGCGATTACAGCCTGGGTAGTTCTGGTTCCAAATCAAAACGTGGATCCCGTGGCCGCTCAACTGGCAAGCGCAGCAAAGCTCTTGACGACCCATCAGACTACAAGTCAGCATTGGATCGCTTGGACATTGTCGCCAAGTGCTGGAAAGATGTCGGTGTACGTGAATTCGCCTTTGATCGCATCAAGGCAACCCCAAGCAAAGTCGAGTTCGGCATCACCATCCCCAAAGAAGTTGAAGTCGCTGGCAAACTCATGGGCTTTCAAGAGTTGATTGCCAAATTTGAGACCAACCTAAAGGCTCTCCCCAAGGAACTTCAATACTTGGAATTGGATGGCAGAGGTTATGAGACCCACAAGATGAAACCCGACTTCATCGTCTACAAGACCTTGATCGTCAACTTCGCAAAAGAGGACACCTAATGAACACCAACATTCTCAAAGGTCTACTCATTGTTCTCTTGGTTGGCAATCTTGGCTACTTGGCTTACCAGGGTTACTACTACTACAACGACATCAATGACCTCAAAGACAAAGTCGATACGTCAGTCAAACATCTTGCCAAAATCAAAGAGAGGCAGATGCGCTACAGGCGCGACCTGGATAACATTGTCCGCAACAAGTTCGTGACTGTAGACAACGTCACTGTTGCGCTCTCACGCTTCGCTGCCGCCTTGGGAATTCGCGATGACCGCGACGAAATCGCCATCCCCATCAAACCCAAGCGCGACAAAGGACGGACTTACGATCAGGACATGTGGAAGATGACCTTTGATCGGAAGAAACGTTTTCCAGCGCGCACTTTGGCTAAATTCGCCAGAAACATTGAGCGGGATTTGTCAGGATATCAGATAAAAGTTTTTGATATCGGCCAAAGGTCTGAAGCCTGGGGCGAAGACAACTGGGCGCCCAAAGAGATCACCGTTCGACGCTTTTCGCGCAAGGAAAAGAAATAACGAATAAGGCGCCGCTCATGCCATGAGCGGCGCCTTTCTCATTTAATCTTTCTTGTGCGGTAGCTTGAGAAACCCATCTACCGCAATGTACCGGCAACGTATTCCTGCATGCTTGCGACCCGAATTCCTCGTTCCTTCTTTGCCGCGATCGCGGAGATGATAGCATCCGCAGCCGCCAAGGTTGTAATGCAAGAAACACCCCGTGTGACAGTGAGTTGCCGAATCTTGGTTTCATCAAAACGGGGCCCAACACCAGAAGGCGTGTTGATCACCAATTGCACTTCGTCGTTCTTCAGATGATCGGTAATGTTTGGACGCCCTTCGGCGATCTTTTTGACCACCGTGTTTTCGATGCCGTTGCGGGTGAGCATTTTTGCTGTTCCCTTGGTTGCAATGAGCTTGAAACCAAGAGCCAAGAGTTGCCTGGCCAAAGGAATGACCTCTCGCTTGTCAGCATCTTTGACCGAAATGAATACGCACCCTTCAAGAGGCAACTTGTTTCCTGTGGCTTCATAGGCCTTGCCAAATGCCGAACCCAAGTCATAGTCAACGCCCAAGGACTCGCCTGTCGAGCGCATTTCCGGTGTGAGAATAATGTCGGTATCGCTGAACTTGTTGAAAGGAAAGACAGGGTGTTTCACCGCCATGTGCTCAGGAACAACCTCTTCTGTGAAACCGAGTTCTTCGAGGGTTCTTCCCGCCATCACTCGGGCCGCGAATTGGGCGAGAGGCAAACCGATAGCCTTACTGACAAAGGGAACCGTCCGAGACGCGCGAGGATTGACTTCGATGATATAGATTTCTGTTCCCTTGACGGCCCATTGAATATTCATGAGACCTCGCACTTCCAAGCGATCGGCGAGCAAGCGCGTCAGTCTTGAGAGTTCGAGTACAATCGAGTCGGACAAGGAATGAGGCGGCAAGACACAAGAGCTGTCGCCGCTATGGATCCCAGCTTCTTCGAGTTGCTCCATGATGCCACCGATCATACAGCGTTCGCCATCGCAAAGGGCATCAATGTCCACTTCGATAGCGTGCTCAAGGAACTTGTCCACAAGCACTGGGTGCGCGGGAGAGACCTTGACCGCTTCGGTCATGT
>JAJRYU010000726.1 GCA_024275615.1 Planctomycetota bacterium | reverse complement strand
TGGGGAACACGAAGCAGAAAGACATCGTCAACAAGAACTCCGACCTTGCCAGAGGACTTCACGGACAAGACCCAGTCTCCGTCCTCAAGTTTTTCGGGTTTAATCGGTAAGATGACCCGCTGCGTGAAACCAGGTTTAGTCACTTTCAAATGCTGCGTAAAAGCACGTGTCGTTTGGGGGATCTCAAGGCGCAATCGCACTTCCCCTTTGCCCCCAGCGTGCTGACGCGCACTGCTCAGAGCCACATCGGCACAAAGGATGTAGGTCCATTGCTGAGGCTTGTAGCCGTTTCCTCCGGCCTTCTTTTCTGGCGGAGTCGCCAAGGCGACCTCGCAGCGAATCTCGCTTTTTGCTGCCATCCAGACAGCAAAATCATTCTTGAGGCCGGTACCCTCGCGCTTGGACCAATTTGCGGTCCCAGTGACCCGCCAGCCTTTCAATTTGAAAGGCCGTCCGTCCTGGGCGCGTTTGAGGTTGAATCTTGAACCTGGAATCTGAACGACGTCTGCGGCCAGCTCTTTGTGACCCTCTAAGCTTAGAAGAGCAAGACTCAAAACTACAAAGAAAGTGATACGCGACATTCCCGGCTCCAAAAGCACTTGAAAGGCTCAATTCAATCGAGGACGCTACCACCATTGACGCTCAGGGTGGCGCCAACAAGATGATTCGCAAGCTGCGAACAGAGAAAGAGAACTGGACCAGCGATGTCCTCTGGACTGGCAATGAGCCCACGCGGTATCTGTCTGGCGAGTTCTTCTTCTCCACCGTCAACAAGGGCACTGCTCGACATATCTGTCTTCACCCACCCGGGTGCCACCGTGTTAACGTTGACGCCGAAGGGCGCTAGTTCCACGGCAATACTCTTGACGAACAAGTGCACGGCACCCTTCGACATTGCGTATTGCGAAAAGTTAGCCTCGCCGCGTTGACCGGCAGTCGAACCGATGGCGATGATTCTCCCCCACCCGCGTTCCTTCATTGGACCGGATGCGCACCTGGAGATTTGGACAACGCCATCAACATTGATCTTCAGCGTCCGCCAGAGATGTTCTGAGCTGAGATCCTCAAGAGCAGCTCCTTCCCAAATCCCGGCGTTGGCCACCAAGATGTCGGCAGCTCCACCGGCCGAACAAAAGGCATCGAAGAGTTCTTGCGCGGCCCCCGGATTCTCAAAATCACAAGGAAAAGCCTCGAGATCATGCCCTTTCTCTTCCGCCCGTCGGAGATAGGAAGTGAGGGCTTCCGACTCTCGACGATATGAGAAGCCAACGCTGGCGCCAGCGGCCAAAAGAGCCTCCACGACGGCTCGACCGATCCCCCTGGAACCACCAGTCACTAGGGCGCGTTTGCCGGTCAAGTCGATTGCGATACTCATTCTCTTATCCTTCCTCAGCAAGACGTGCCAGAGCTTCACCTTCCAAACGAAAGACGCTCCACCCTGCCATGGGCTTGGCACCAAGTGCCTGATAGAATTTGATCGAAGGTTCATTCCAATCCAGGCAGGCCCATTCGAAACGAGCGCAATCTCGCGTTTTTGCAATACTAGCGAGTCTCGCCATCAAAGCCATGCCAGCGCCCATACCTCGATATGCTGGTTTCACAAAGAGATCTTCAAGGTAGAGACCGGGTTTGCCGCGCCAGGTGGAGTAAGTGTGAAAGAAAAGCGCCATACCAATGACCACACCTTCGAGTTCGGCAAGGACGCATTCGATCTTCACTGCTGAATCGCCCCGGAGGTCGGTCGCCACGCTGTCAACTGTCGCCTCGACTGCGTCCGGTTCTTTCTCGTAGGCCGCCAAGTCTTGAATCAGCTCGAGTATCGCGGCGGCATCGCCTGCGTTCGCCATTCTCAATGTACAGCTCATCTTGTAGTTGTCTCCATGAGAGCGTTGTTGGCTCAAGCCGTGAACATCATACAAACTAGGTTATGATATTGTCCGACATGGCCCAGCCTAACGAATTGTCACGAAACGAGAATACGACCTGGTGAAACCCATACTTGCCTTGGTGATTTTTGTCGTCATTCTTGGCGTAGTCGCCTTAAATCTGCGAAACAACTATTCAGTTGTCCTCGAAGAGAGTCACAACAAGGGACTCGTCCATCTCGAACGGCCCTTAACTCTGGCGCAACTGGGAGGTGGCTCCTTAACTTCTGGCGATATCTGGCTACAGAGCTTCTCCAGTGTTGACCTGAGCGGGATCAACAACGACGGCTTCAAGCCCGTCATTGATTTCCCAGCACCTTTCACCCGTTCCTACGAGTTTTACGACGAAGACCGTCAAGAAGCTGTCTTGGCTGAAGTCCATGGTGCTGGCATCGTCACCCGCATCCGTTTTGCTCGCGCCCAAGGGTTGGCAAGCAATGACCACGATCTTGGCGATGATGACTATGACATCAGAATCTACATTGACGATCCCTTGGTGCCTATCGTGAGCTGCACCATGGCTGAGCTCGTATCAGGAGCCGTAGAAGGATTCTCATTTCCTCTTGTCGCTGGCGAAGAGCAGGCCGCTGGTGGATTGTTCGTCAACACTCCCATGCCCTTCCGCCGCTACTTCAGGATCGCCGCCACAGGTATTCCCCACTTCCACGCAATTTCAGTTT
>JAJRYU010000725.1 GCA_024275615.1 Planctomycetota bacterium | reverse complement strand
GGCGACACCAATACGGCTACGATTTCGAAACCATGAAGAACATTATGGAGCAAGCCGGATTCGTCGACGCTGTCGACTCCGACAATAACACCAGTAGCATCGAAGCATTTCGCGTTGACTACCGCGGTGCCAAGGACGAGAACGGCGACTATCTCTCTTTGTATGTCGAAGCCAGAAAACCCATCGTGTAGTTCTGAATCGTATCGTGGTATTTCCTAGGCCACGCTCCCGGTGGTCGCCGGTGGCTGGAAACAGCTTTGACAGTGAGTCTCCGCAATACGATCAAGGCCAATCAAGGTCTTATGATTGGATCAGGTCAAGTTAGTCGTTCTTTTTGATGCGGGACCACTTCTTGGAAGGTTTTGAATTCAGGATCAGGTTGTTGACAATCAAGTTCCCTTGACCCTTGTCGATGACACCTACTTGTTTCGTCTTGCGGATCGAGTTGCCCTGAATGACGTTCCGATTGCCTTCACAATAGATGCCACACCAAGTCATGTCGGTGATCGTGTTGTTGGCGATGATGTTTTCTTCTGCACCAGGATCTATGACTATGCCCCGACGTCCACGGTAGATCGTGTTGCCAGTAACGCTCATTCGGCGATTGCAACTGGGATCACGAACGACATCAGTGATGAAGACACCGACTTCTTCGCAGTCCTGCATGACGCAACCCGTCACCGTGACGTCCGTACAGTCGTTCAACCGCATACCAAACTTGGCACGCCTAATGGTACAACCGCTGATAACAGCGAAACTCGAGAGATGATCGATTTCAATGGCCTCAGCCCCCATGTCCTCAAAATGGCAGCCACGAACCGTCACGTTGGCCATGTTGTAAAAGGTAGTCCCTCGCCCAAGGAGATTCTTAAATGTGCAATTGGTTATCCGAACGTTGCTTGACGAAGGTCGTTTCACAGGCCTTCCGGGCCTGCTCGTGTAGCCATTGCGGAGGAGAATTCCGCAATGCGTGGTATGAGCCCAATAATTTTTCTCACCCAGCTTTCGATTGTTCATGTCGAAATTGCCATCAAATATGATGCGGTCAAAAGACATGTCGCCACAACGCCAACCGCCGATGAAATTGATATGAGGCATGAGAAAGGCGCCGACCATGGCTTCTTTCGACGAAATGTTGGTCGCGTTGGCGATGGTGGCCACATTGCCGTCAATGGTAGCGATATCAAATTCCATCATCCGGATGCCCTTCAGATTGGGCCGCAACAGTTGATACCGAGTTCCCGGACGAACAAGGTCGGGACGATTGACGATGAGCCTTTTGGAGGCGATGAGGGTCTCTTGAGAGATCTTCAGAATGCCGAATTCGTCCAATTTGCGCATTCGAAAAGTGGTCCCGGGTTTGCCCTGAAAGTGCACATTGTGAACATCCCAAAGCCGCAACACACGATCAAACTCATAGACTCTCGGCTCGAACTCCAAAAGCCCTCCTCCGAGTCGATTCAGTTTGTTCACGATGTCCTGCAGTTTCTTGGTGTTCTCATAGGGGATCGTCGTCACCTGCCCAGAAAGCAAGCGAATTGTCACCATGGGGGGCAAGTGAGGAGGCCTCACGGTCGCATCATGAGCGGCGACGTGCTGGGAATCTTGAAACGATACGAGAACAAGAACAAAAAAGAGACCGGTGATTCTTGTTGCTGATTTCATGTTGATAAAGGAGCTCATTTTCTTCATTTCTTCTGTGCAACGACCGGGGTGAGATAGACAGCGTAGCGCACCAAATTGAAGGCGTCGTTCTTGGCCATGGCCGCGTGAGCAAGAATGACTGTGTATTTTCGCTTCTCTTGCGGTGTGACACGAAAACGGGGGCTCCAAGTCTTGGCCAGACTCTTGCCAACGACTCGACCTTCATCGTCAACAACATAGATGTTGAGCCGCGAGCCGAAATTCGCCACGCGCACTTCAAAAGGTGACGAAGGTGTATCAAGTAAGTCGACTTGAATGGCGCAGGCCCCAGCAAGCGCCGGTTTCAACTTGACACCCAACTTCTCAAAAGTGGCAGCAGCAGACGTAGAGGTGATCGTCAATTGGCCTCTGGCTGTCATACCCGGTCGAATCTGCCGGTGAGAAAGACTGGCAAACAAGTGCTGGCGTAGAGCGACTAAACTGACGAGAGCGGAGCGAGCCTCGCCAGTCTTGATGCGAATGGTGGAAACACTGTCGTGATAGCCACTGCGAGATACGACAAGTTCGTGCAACCCGGGCGCTAGACTAAGATCGAGCGTCTCTCCAGAGGCTGCGGCACCAACCAAGTAGCGGTCGACATAGACGGCGCCAGCGACCGGAAAAAGCTTGAGCAGAAGGTGCCCTTGTTTGGTTCGATCGGCGAGGGGAATCTCTTCTTGGACGGCGAGATAGGGTGCCGAGTCAATCGTTGTCTCATCCGTGCAAGCGACGGAGACTGAGAGCGACGAGAGGAGAATCATCAGGGCGATCACTTGGCTCGTCATTGCCTGTCGCCTCCCGTTTGGCTGCGGAAGTCCCACATCGTTTGTTCAATCTCTACCTGCCGCAGGCCGACTTTCCCGACAAAGACGAACGTCCTTCGGTCTTTGGATTTGAACAAGCCAGCTTTGCCGGCGGAAGACCAACTGCCCTTTTTCCCCTGCACAAGGAACTCCTCCACATCGACATCCTTGAGCAACGATTGATCGATACCAATCCGCGTGATGCCTTGCGTCATGAGCAAGCGCACGAGCTCGCGAACGACTGAAGGGCCACCCTTGGCCAGGTAGGACTTGGGAACCCGAAAGACAAGCCCCCCTCCGCGCCGACTGCGCCACTTAGCCCTGGCTAGCCCTCGCGCTCTCTTGCCAAAGAGCCCGGCGCCATCCACAACGACAAAGGGATCTTGAAGCCCAAATCGTCTTTGGAGGTGGAAGAGTGCTTGATCAAGGGCGATGAGGATCTGCGGTTCGGCCAGTATCGGGCGTTTCTCTATTTTTTCGACCACAAACTGTGGAAGACTATCACCAATGACAGCCAGACCATTGGCCTCTGTCACGACCCCACCAACCTGTCTCTTGAGTCCACCACGAGTCATTCTCTTGATGGTCTCCTTAACCTCGTCGACAAAAATGAGGCCTGAGTCGAGAGCCTCTCCCTGCCGGACAACATGAATCCCGCGGACTTCGCCTGCAGGTGCTTTCGCCGCCAATTTCAAAGGAACGAGAACATGATTGGGACCACGGCAGGCGTAGGAGTCATTGGCAACCCGAACAATTTGGATGCCCAAAGGAGCAAGATCACTCCCTGGCAAATAGAGATCAGCGCCCGTTGTGATCTTATTGATTTTCATTGTTGCAGCGGGCAGGCGAAAGCCCTTGGGGTCCCCAGATAGTAGGGCACGTTTTCCGAGTCGCAACAAGACACCGCCTGTTTGATTTTGTTCAACGCGACCGCCAAAGAGCGGGACGATGAGTCGCCCTGGTACACTGAAGACGCCGTCGACAAGACGCAGTGTCGGGATGATGTTGCGGTGCGGAAGTGCGGCATGGGAACGAATTCTCGTACCACCGACATGTTGAAGCAACTGTTCGGCAACAGAACGATCATGAATGCAAACCATGGAGTCATCAGCCTTGATGAAACCCATGCGCCAAGCCCCCGATGAAAAGCAAGCCACGGGCTGGGTCTCCTTGCCAAGGACATCAATGACCATGACACGGTTATGAACATTCACCCATTTCCCTTCTTCATCCATGTCAAAGGCCCCGACCACATCAGCGGGTGGCCGCCAACCGTCTTTCCCCAAGCCTTGAAACTGCTGCACGAGATTATTGTGATCCAAGTGCCAATCCGGATCACCTTGCACGCCGTAGAACTTCACGCCTCGTTTGGTCACGGCCTCGTGAATGATTTTGCCAACATCCGTATCCCCGAATCCTGATGCCAAGAACCCGATGTCGGATTGCGCCCTAGAGATGAGAGCAGCAAGCAAGATATTGATGGGCCGAGATTCAGCGGAACCTGTTGGTTTCCTTGAGGGTGCAAAACCGACGTCAATGCGCACCTTCCCTTCGAGGTTGTCGACGAGGCAAAACCGATGGCGAGGCAGAGTCTTGTTCTTGGCAAAGAGCCGTTTCTCCTTGGGTGAGTCAAGCCCAACTCCGCCCCACATACCATTGAATTCATCAAGGTAGATGGCAGCAAGAGGTTTGCCGATGATGCTGACGAAACTTTGGTTGACGTGGGTGTGGTGTACATTCCCCTTGGCGTGCCCCATCAAGACAACTTTGTGATCAACGATCATCAACTTGTGGTGCATTGTTGTCGGGATAGTCAGATCACGCTCGTTGGTTATGAAAGGAACCCCGGCCGCTTTGAGAAGCTTGCGAGCATGGGGTTCGCCTCCTTGAGCCCGCGCGTCGCTAATGAATCGAACTTGAACGCCTCGGCGATGGGCGCGAATAACGGCCGCGACGTAGGCCGGGTGGTCGAAATCCGACATGGCGATATCAACCGTGTGCTTGGCGCGGTCAAGATAGCTGGCCATGACAGCGGGAAGATCGACAAATGGCACGATCTTCTTCATGCTGCTGGCTTGGCGTGGATCTCCAGGGCGATTGAAATAGCAGCGAAATGCAGGGATCGCTATTTCCGCCACCAATTCCCTGGTGCTGCCCATGAGGTGAAAAACTCGATAATAGCCCACATCAAGAATCGGCACAGGGAAGCTTGCCGACGGGAGCCCGGCGTAGTTCCCTCCCAATGACCCGGGCACATGCGCCGTTACTTCGACTTTCTTCTTGTTGACAAAAAGCAGGACTCCGGGGCCGCCAGAGAAGTCCAACTGCGGACCATAGAGACGAATGGAATGATGTGGATTGAGTTCTCTTAGAGCCGCCGGATTCCCTGGGGCATGGAGCAAACCGACGTCAAATCCGTCGATGTCTGCCCAACGTTGAGCACGGAGGTTAGAGAAAGATGAGATGAGGAAAAAGACGAGGACAAGGGGCGTCCTGATCCACTTATCAAGTCTTCGGTCTTGCGCGTGCATATGTGGGCGTCTTCGTAGGTCAAGGTAGCGAAAGTTGGGCCGGTTCAATCCTATCATCATCGCAGAGAATTCACCTCGCAACCAACCTCCCTTGAGCCACAGCGGTTGATGAGCGAAGCTGTCGTCCTTTTGATATTTCTCTCCTTTCCTTGTCGGCCATTCGAGCAACCGAAGTACAAAGCAGATCGGACAAGCACCCATTTCCTCAAGGCCAAAAAAGTGTTCCGGCAGGAGACAATGCACAAAATCGGTGCTCAGTTGGGAAATGCGCCCAAAAAGACGTCATATCTTGTTCTGTGTCAAAGACTTGCGTTTCTCTTGCCTTGTCGCCGACCGATTGCCAATATGCTCCTTCGGTCGGCCGAGCTCACAGGTTGGGGTGCGTCTCCAGAATTGGGCCTGGGCGGAATCAAACAAATCAACCTAAGTCGTTTGTGCAAAAGAAGATGAGAAAACCCTTCCTGGCGGGCAACTGGAAAATGAACCTCGGT
>JAJRYU010000724.1 GCA_024275615.1 Planctomycetota bacterium | reverse complement strand
CGGTGACCACGCCGCCCAGCCATAGATTTCAGATTTTGCCGGATCTCCACCCAGCCAATGAACATCCCGAAGAACAGCTGCATTCTTGCGGGACCACTTCGCCGCTTCAGCGATGTCGTCCCAATTCTTCTCACTCAAAAGATGAGGGGTGATGTAGAGTTCCTGCAACTGTGTCCCCATGCCGAAAGCTGTTCGAATTTCGTCCAGCAGATCATCATTGGGGTCGCTGTTTAACTTGTTGGCATGTCTGGCATAGATGACACCATGAACCATAAGTGAGCTGATAGGAAACAAGGGGCCGCCACGAACAATGTTCGAATAGGTCTTGCCATCGCGATAGGTCAGCCATTGTTGACGATCGCTACCGGCACCGTCAAAGCCATGGTCATAACCACCACGCCAAATGGAGTCACAATATTTGAGCCAGAACGGAGACGGCCACGTACCGGTGGTGAGGTTGATAAAGACATCCGATTTCTTGGCTCTAATATCAGTGATCAGCTGAATCGCGGCATCGAAGTCACTGCCAAACTTGCTGCCAGGATAGCGGCCAGTATTAGCGCCGATACCATCGAATTTGAAATGCCGAACACCGAACTTGTCCACCATTTCCAAACACACTTGCCGAATGCGTTCAAAATATTTGGGTGCCGAGAGTGCAAAACCACCTGAGTTGGTTTCAAAACCGGCGGCCTTGCCCGCCTCAAGACGAGCCTTACGAGGATCGCCATAGCCCCCCCAGGGCGACAACCACACCCCAGGCCCCGCTCCATAAGATTCTGCCAGTTTTCGCAGAGGGCCGAAACCGTTGGGAAAACCCTTGTGGAAGTTCCACAGACTCTTGTGATCATCCCAGCCGTCGTCAAAGAGAAAGGAGTCGAAAGTGACGCCTCGCTTGTTGACTAACTCTTCGCCGTAGGCTTTCACGACATCCATGGCGGCCTTCTCATCAAAGGAACTAAAATAGCCAATGTCGTACCAAGTGTTGTAATGCAAATGAGTGCGATAAGGGTGGGCGCGTTCTCTCTCGATGTAGTTCAGAAATGACCGGCGCATTTGCCCTGGAGTGCTCACACCGAAAACAGCCCCGGCCTTGGCCACTTCACCGACGGCCAAATCCACAGCAGGAGTCGCGCAGGTGGCGGTGCCCATTGATGAAAGACCGGACCAGTCGACATAACCCGTCGAATCCGTGCCTTGATCCCCCCAAGTAAGAGCAATGAGTGTGTACTTCCGGCCAGCTTTGTGATCTTTCACAATGAAGTTGAAACGGTTGTCAACGTCAACTCCGCCCGTATGGCCGTGATGATTGTCTCTTGAGATTTCTTTGCCATCTTGAAGCAAGGCGGCCCAAAACACGTCCAATCGGTGTCCACCTTTGGTGTACTGAAAAAGTGCCTCGGCCTTGCCATTCTCGGAGATGGCTTTGGAAACGTCGAAGGACAAAAGTGTTTTCTCAGGAAAGCTCACCCGTTGGGGATTCCAAGTGCCAACGCGAGTCTTCTTGTGAACGACGTCGTTGGTAGCGCGGGGATGTTCACTGGCAAAGAAAGTATTCTTGCGGACCAGAACACTCCCCTTCACGGCACCCATGCGATGGGCATGGGCAATGGGCGCGCTCACTTGGATAATACGTTTGACTTGAAGAGGTCGTTTGTGGGCCGTGACCTCTATGTGCTCTTGGATGTAGTTGGCTCCCGCCGTCAAGCTGACGCGCCAAAAGACTTCGAGGGAGCCATCGGCCCTCTTCAAACAGCACCCAATCGACATCCGGCGACTTCGATCAGCCAAACGAGGGGCTTCCGGATTACCAGTAATCACAACGGCCGTCGGAGCACCTGAGACAGCAAGTGAAGACGCCTTGATGACTCGCCCATCTTCCAGTTCGATGACAAAGACCTCGCCCGAAATCTTGAGGGATTCATGGCTTGATTTGTTCTCGAAGGCACCGCGACTTAGCTTGCCGGAAGCTACACTCCACGTCATTTTCAAGACATCGTTTTCAAGAGAGAACATCTCCCCTCCTGTAGTCCCTCGGGGGGGACCTGGTTTCGCGCCAGGCAAGTACGGCGCCTCTTGACCGGCAACAGTCAACTGCCCGCAAACGAGGATGACAAGAGATAGAACAGTTCGAAGAGCCGTTAGTGGTTTCATAGGTTTTTCTTTCTCAGACACTCACGTGAACGCGAGACTGCGTCTTGATGCTTTTCTCTTCGGCCTCGACTATGGCAAGAGCTTGGGCTGCACTTGCCAAGGTCACTCGACTTGTATGTTCGCCTGAGCGCAGGCAGTCAAGAAAGTAGGCGATCTCAAACTCGTAGCCCATTTCTTGTGCGAGTGAAATAGCGCGCGGTGACTTTCCTTGTTCAAAAAGCACCAAAGGCTCTTTTCGATCAAGGTCAAAACTCGCTGTAGCCCGCTCGAAGTTAACATTGTAGCGCATACTAAAGTCGAAACCATCGCTCATGCACCAACCACCTTCGGCTACGACCAAAGGGATATGATCATAGTGGTATTGCGTCATGACATGATCGATAGCCCCGGTCACTTGGGTGTAGCCAGTGGACGTCACGCTTTGGGGTACACCAAAGCAGGTATTGATGAAGTCCGTGTCATGGATATGAAGATCCAAGAGTGCGCCGCCGCATTGGTCACCATCAAGATAGAAAGCCCCACCGGGATGGCTAACGACGCGCCGAAACGTGGCCCCAAGTGTCTTGCCATAGGCTTCGCTGTCAACAGCATCCTTGAGCCAGTCCCAACCCGGCCAAAAACGCATGCACATGGCGGGCATGACCAGAGTGTCAACAGCGGCAGCACGCTCCGCCAGATCCCTGGCTTGTGCTGCCGTGCGGCAAAGCGGCTTTTCAACCAAGACATGCTTTTTAGCTGCTATGGCTTGAAGAACAAATCGGTGATGCAAGGATGTGGGCAGGCAAATGTCAACGACGTCGATGTCGGCCTCAGCGATGAGGGCAGCCGCATCGCTGTAACGCTCAACTGAGTTGATGTCGAAGCCACCTTGCGCCTGCCCATCGATGTTGCCGCTGGCCTTATCCTCTCCGGATAATCGCTTCGGGTCAGCATCAGCTACAGCCACGATCTTGACGTCCTCATGGTTTCCGTAGATGTCAAGATGGGTGGTCCCCATCATGCCCAATCCGCAAACTCCAACTTTGATCATGAGTCGCTTTCTGTCATTTGAAAAATGCGGTCCATCGCCGCATTGGTGCGCTCCAGGAGTCCTTCATTCCAAGGGATCATCTCGGCGACAATGGTCTTCTCGTAGCCGATTTCCCGCAAGGCTTGCATGACTCTTGCAAAGGGAACGTCGCCTTCCAGTAAGTCGCAGAAGCCCTCGAGAGTACCCATGGACTTCTTGAAGTCCTTGATGTGCACACGGCGGATACGATTTCCCAAGATCTCGATCCAATGAGCTGGATCTTGATGATAGCCGAGGACGTTGCCAGCATCGAAATAGATTCCCAAACGATCGTTCCTAAAAGAATCGATGAAGACAGCAAACTCGATGGGAGAATAGAAGAGTCCGTTCCAGACGTTTTCAAGCAGTAGATCGACACCCACTTTCTCCGCCACTTCGAGCAGGCGTCCTACCACATGGCTCGCTCTTTCGAAGGCCAAGTCGTAGCGAACGTTCTCATCGGGACAGATTGGGCTCTGCACGACTCCTGGCACAAAAAGCAAGGCCTCTAAGCCCAACCAAGAAGCCCTCTCCAAAGCGGCTGCATGCAGTTCAAAGGCCTGCTCACGGATTTCAGGATCATCGCTGGTTGGATTGACGCCCCAGCTCATACCGGACGCCAAGGTCTCGACCTTGATTCCGCAGGCGTCGATCGCCGCACGCATGGCGTGGCATTCGGCTTTTGAAGTTCCCGTGTTGAGAACGCCGCTTGATCCGATGCACAGCTCCAAGGCTTCAAAGCCAGCTGATTTTGCCATCGCCGCGGCCTCATCTGCTGGCAGGGTGTTTTCCAAGCCGCCGGGCAACGACCACATGCTGATTGTCTTGATCATGGTTTCTCAATTTAGAGCGATAAGGGCCATCAGGACCCCGGCGCACAAGAATCGGATTCGTGTATTATGGGCACGATCATAATTGACCTGACACAGGGCGTGAATCGTTAGATTCAGTTTTTGTGTTGGAATCGGAGAATCGATTGAACCTGACTGACCTCACACTTGTAAGCAACTTCACGACCTTCGATTGGGGAATCGTCGCGGTGTATCTGTTGGCCACTCTGGCGATTGGTATTTACGTGAACCGCTACGTCGGCAACATGGGCGACTATGTGGTCGCTGGCCGATCCCTGAATTCCTACATCGCCATTGCCACGATGGTGGGCTCCGAGCTGGGTTTGATTACGGTCATGTATGCGGCCCAGAAGGGTTTCACCGGTGGATTCGCCGCTTTTCACATTGGCTTGGTGGCCGGTGTCGCCACTTTGGTTATTGGCATGACAGGGTTTATCGTCGTGCCCCTCAGACGTATGCGGGTTTTGACGATCCCAGAATTCTACGGTCGCCGTTTCGGGCAAGATGTTCGGATCTTGGGGGCGATCATGTTGGCGGTCTCAGGGATACTCAACATGGGACTTTTCCTAAAGGCAGGAGCGCTATTTGTCACCGGACTCACGGGCATGACGGATCCGAACTCAGTCAAAATCGTCATGACTGTGCTCATTGTCTTGGTGCTGGCCTACACCATTCTCGGTGGCATGGTTTCTGTTGTCATTACCGACTACGTCCAGTTCTGTGTCCTCAGTTTTGGCATGCTCTTAGCTTGCGGTTTCGCGATCAATCGCCTGGGCTGGATGAACATCATTGACACGGTCGATGCCGCCTACGGCGACAAGGGATTTGACCCCTTTCACGGTGAAGGTTTTGGAATTTCTTACGTCGCGTGGATGATCTTCAGTGCCGGGATTGTGTCTTGTGCCGTTTGGCAGACGGCGGTCATGCGGGCTTGCTCTGCGGCGAACACGGATGTTGTCAAGAAACTCTACATTTGGTCGTCGATCGGATTTCTGATTCGATTCATCGTGCCAACGTTCTTGGGAATCTGTGCCCTCACTTTCTTTTGGAATGAGCACGGCGTCACCGAGGGACTCAATCATCCGATTGGATCGATGACGGCAATGCCGATGTTCCTCGGCCAGCTCTTGCCCGTGGGTGTGATTGGCATTATCGCTGCAGGCATGCTGGCGGCTTTTATGTCAACACATGATAGCTATCTTCTGTGTTGGGCTTCGGTCCTAGCACACGATGTCGTCGGGCCCTTGGCAGGAGAGCGCCTGACTGAGAAGAATCGCCTGACTGTGGCGCGCCTTTTCATCCTGCTCATCGGTGTGTTCCTCTTGGTTTGGAGCTTATGGTATCCCCTCAGTCAAGACTTGTGGGACTATATGGCCATAACGGGGGCCATTTACTTCACCGGCGCGTTCTCGGTGCTCTTGTTTGGTTTGTATTGGCCACGTGCGAGCCGAGTCGGAGCCTACCTCGCGTTGATCGCCGGTGGCAGTTCCGTAATCGGTCTCAAAGGTGTCCAAGAATTCTTCGGCGTGAAACTCGCGGCGGAGACGGCCGGGCTCAGCGCCACCGCCGCTTCTTTGGTTCTCATGGTGCTTGGTTCACTTCTGTTTCCGGATCAGACCACTCAAGTTGATATTTCAGGAGATGAAGAATGAGTGGTTGGCCGCTTCTTTGGACTGTTGTGTTCTTCACCGCCGTTGTTCTCTTTGCCGCGGTTTCAATCGTCGTGGCCGTCCGTGGCTTCGGCGATGTCAAGATCATGCTGCGTCGGCTCCGTGATGAAGACGAGTCATGAAAAGAGCACCTGGGTTCTCTGCCAGGTGCTCCCTCTGTCGGACTAAGTTTGTCGAAGTCTAATTCCAATCAGGCAGGAATGAATAGCGCTTCGAATACTCCAGCATCTGGGTCTTGAAATCCATTGGGTAGGTGATGACCACATCGATGATCTCATCGCCGCTCATGATCGCCTCCAACTTTGGATTGATGAAACCAGAATAGGCGGGAATGTCGAGGGCGGCGTAGCGGGCCAAGACTTCCTTGTGAAGCTCGGGGTCGACCTTAACGCCGTAATCCTCCACCAATTTCTGCCCTGCCGCAAAATCGCCTTCCGACTTGATGCGTTGCAGCTCTCTGAGCAAATTACCGAAGAGTCCACGCAGTTTCTTGTAGTCATTGATGACAAAGAAGGTCTTGTTGTTGCGTGTCTTTCTTTCGATGACGTTGTCGCTGCGGCCTTTCTCGAAAACCCACTTGGCGATGAGCTGACGATTGCGCATGTGATCTTCTTCGATTTCATCACCAAGCTTGAGGCGACGCAATTGCAGCATCATGCCATTGCGGATGTAGCTGTCGTAGGACTCCATGCCGACTTCAAGAGAAGGCATAAGACCCAGATCAACGAGTTTCTGATCTAATAGATAGTAGAGAGCAACGAGGTCTGCGCGTCCTTCTTCCAAGGTTGAAGAATAGTTCTTCAGAGTTTCCTTGGGAGTGCCTACACCGGGATTGATCTGGCCAGAAGCGTGCCCAATGACTTCGTGCATGTCAGTATGCAGCTTGTCGGCGAGATCGCCGTAGGCCTTGGCTCTGGCGATTTCTTCAGGCGACCAGGCGAACTCGCTCAAGCTTGAGCCACCGCCTTGAGAGTAGGCACTGACAATATTGGCCAAGTTCACCGACTTAGATCCATGTTCAGCGCGAATCCAGTTGGCATTGGGAAGGTTAATCCCAATAGGGGTTGAGGGGGAAGCATCGCCACCTTCGACGATGACGTTGATCACCCGCGCACTGATACCTTTCACCTTCTTCTTCTTGTGAGATTCGATGAGAGGAGAGTTGTCTTCAAACCACTGGGCCGAAGCCGCGATTGTGGCAATACGACGGGAAGCCAGGATATCGCGCACAGCGACAACAGACTCCCATGATCCACGCATGCCCATCGAGTCGTTGTAGACTTCAATGAAACCATTGATGGTATCGATCTCTGATTCAATATCGTTGACCCAAGCAATATTGTAATCATCCCAGTCTCTCAAGCTGCCACTGCGATAGAATTTGACGAGCTTTGTGAGAGAGTTGCGTTGGGCTGGACTTTCAGCAGCACACGCCGCCTTTTCCAACCAGAAAACGACTCGCTTGATGGCCGAGCCGTAGAGCCCGTCGATCTTGTAGACGTTTTCTCGCAGACCATGGGGGCCACGTTCCAAACGAGACTGCAAGCCCCAGGAAACAGGACGGGTGTCCTTGGTATCGATCAATTCACGATAGAAAGCTTCCACTTCCTTTTGCGTCAGATCAGAATCATAGAAATTCGCTGCCGACCCCAAGACCAAGTCCGTCCCTTTTTTCTTGTTGACGAGTTTGGGATCCACCCGTGGATCACAGATCACTGGTAGGAGTTCGATCAGGAAATCATTGAGAGTCTGCCCCAGTCGCAATGGCCAAGGACCGGGTGTGTTTCTCACCCAACATTCAAAGTCGCTTTTCGAAAATCCTGGGTCAAACTTCGTGCCGCTGTAGTGGTGGTGTATACCGTTGGAAAACCAAATGCGTTTGGCATAGGTTTCCAGGTGGGCAAACCCAACCGTGGTCCGGTCACCGGGGTACGATGCAAGGATGTGTTCCACAGTACGTTTGATGGGAATGTTGTAGCGATACTTTTGATCGTAGATGATCTCGCGGCCGCAGAGGGCTGCCTCATAAAGGTAGTAGACCAGTTTTTTTGACTGCAGGTCCATCTCGGAGAAACCCGGCACTTGGTAGCGCAAGACCCTTAAGTCGGCGAAGCGCTCCGTTTCCCATTGGAAAGCTGACGCTTCAGCGGCGGCTTGAGCGGCCATCTCTTCCGACATCGTCTCGACGCCAGCGCAAGACACCATCAAACAAAAGACAAAAATCCCTGGAATCACTCTCAACTTCATTTCAATGCCTCGATCAAGTACCTTAGAGCCAAGTTCGCAGTAGTCTTATGAATTGTTAAGCGCAGAACGTCAAGTGTAGGGAGTCAGACAAAGTCGAACTGCAAGAATTCGACTGACTCCGGGTAAGAGAGACCAAACTATGGCCTACCGCCTGCTTCTCCTGGTAATTTTCGCCCTTGCCCCAATCCTTGTCGCTCAAGAGGTGCCTGACTGGGAAAATCCCCAAGTCATCGGCCGCAACAAGGAAAGACCACATGCCGGATCGACCAGAATTGAGCATGGGCTCACCAAGGACATATCTGGATTCTGGAAATTCCATTGGGTCCCAAAGCCATCAGACCGCCCCCAGGGATTCGAGGATCCCGGATTCGACGACAGCAATTGGAGGAGCATCCCGGTGCCCTCGTGTTGGGAACTCGAAGGTTATGGCCGCCCGATCTACACAAACGTTCGCTATCCGCACAAGAAAAATCCCCCCTTCATTGACCATGCTGACAACCCCGTTGGGAGTTATCGCCATCAATTCGACGTGCCCAAGGTGTGGGACGGCAAGAGAATCTTCATCCACTTTGGCGGCGTTTACTCGGCCTTTTATCTGTGGATCAATGGCAAGAAAGTAGGCTACAGCCAGGGCAGCAAGACGCCGGCGGAGTTCGACATCACAGACTATGTCACCACAGGAAAAAATCTACTGGCGGTGGAAGTCTATCGTTGGTGTGACGGCAGTTACTTGGAAGACCAAGACATGTGGCGATTCAGCGGGATCTTCCGCCCAGTGAGTCTCTTCTGCAAGGAACCGCTACACATAAGAGACTTTGGCATCCGTTGCGACTTAGACGACAACTATGAGAGTGCTCAAATTATCGTTACGGCAAAAATTCGCAACTTGGACAAGATTCGTACTCCGGCATCACAACTACGTCTAGTTCTCTCCACTTGGAATTCATGGACCACACCCTTGCATGAAGCTACGGCCACTGTGCCCGCCATACCAAGCGGTGAAGAGCGCGAAGTCAAAGTGGCTATCACCCTCAACTCACCAGCAAAATGGACAGCCGAAACGCCCCATTTGATGGAAGCAACTCTTTTTCTCACAGATGAGGGAGGGCACGTCTCCTTCAACAGCGTTTCGACTCGATTCGGTGTCCGCCGCATTGAGATCAAGGATCGTCAATTGCTCATCAATGGAGCCCCCGTGGTTCTTAAAGGAGTGAACCGCCACGAACATGATCCGGACCACGGTCGCACCATGTCTATGAGTCGAATGAAGCAAGACATTGAGTTGATGAAACAGAACAACATCAACACGGTACGCACGAGTCACTACCCAAACGACACGCGCTGGTATGACCTTTGCGACGAATACGGCCTCTATGTCATCGATGAGGCCAACATTGAGTCGCATGGAATGGGATATGGCAAGGCGTCCCTTGGGCACGATGCCAATTGGGAGCTCGCCCACGTCGACCGCACCGTACGGATGATCGAGCGCGACAAGAATCATCCTTCGATCATCATGTGGTCCTTAGGTAACGAAGCTGGCCCGGGCCGAAACTTTGTGGCGACATCCAAGGCCGCCCGTGCTCTCGACCCCACTCGTCTTATTCACTACGAGCGCATGGACTCCGTGGCTGATATCGATAGCTCCATGTATCCTTCCGTGGCGTGGCTGAAGCGCCGGGGCGAAAGCAATTCAGAACGCCCCTTCTTCATGTGCGAGTATGCCCACGCCATGGGCAACGCCATCGGCAACCTCGCCGAATACTGGCAAGTGATCGCCGATCATCCCAATCTCATCGGCGGTTGCATTTGGGATTGGGTCGACCAAGGCCTGCGCAAGTATTCTGGTGAGCTTGACAGCCATGGCTCACCGATTTGGTATTGGGCCTATGGCGGCGACTACGACGACTTCCCCAATGATGGCAATTTCTGCATGAACGGCGTCGTCGGACCTGATCGCCGGGTTTCTGCCAAACTCAGAGAAGTGAAAAAGGTCTACCAGTACATCAAAGTCGACAAGAAAGCACTCGCCAAGGGAATCATCAGGATCACCAACGGCTACGCTTATCGTTCGTTGGAGGAATTCGCAGGCTCGTATGTTGTCAGCGATGACGGCGTTGAAATTGCTTCCGGAAAGTTCGCGTTGGCGGACACGAAACCCCATGATACTTCAACGATCGCCGTGAGTTTGCCGACCACACCGCTCAAACCCGGTGCTGAACGCTTCCTGCGTGTCAGTTTCAAAGAGAAATACCACCGCCCGGGACTAACGATAGGTCACGAAGTTGCTTGGAAGCAAGCCCGCCTGGCTGCGACTGCACCTCCCCTCAAGGACTTGGTCACAAGCAAAATTAATGGCGAAACTGTCGGGGACGAGATCAAGATCACAGGTGAGGACTTTGAAATCACCTTCGGAAAAAAAACGGGCGCCCTCAACAAGTGGATATTCCACAACCAGAAGATTCTCTCTAACGAACATGGCGACCCCATCCGTCCGACTCTTTTCCGCGCGTTCACGGACAACGACGTTTGGATGCGGAGGTCTTTCGAGTCCCTGGGCCTCGCAGGCCTCAACATTCGAAAGTCAGGTTGGCGTGTTGATTTCATTGCCGAGGAGCCGAGGATGGTCTTGACCAAAGAAGGCAATCTTGTGGGCAACCAGGGAGTTGGCATTCACGTCAAGACAACCTATGACGTCAGAGCCGACGGCAGCATGATTGTGCATCACTTGATCACGCCTCATGGCTCCTTGCCAAGCGTTCCGCGTATCGGTGTTCGCGTGATTCTGCCTTCAGGTTTCGAGGACCTCACCTACTTTGGCCGCGGTCCCCACGAGAATTACGTTGATCGCAACCAGTCGGCAGCCGTGGGCCTTTTTCGCAGCACAGTCACCGAACAATTCACAGACTATGCCAGACCCCAAGAGTGTGGCGGCAAAACCGATGTTCGTTGG
>JAJRYU010000723.1 GCA_024275615.1 Planctomycetota bacterium | reverse complement strand
GATTCGCCAGCTTGCCGGAATGCGTGGTCTCATGGCTAAGCCGAACGGCAAGATTATTGAGACACCTATTAAGGCTAACTTCCGTGAAGGTCTTCGTGTGTTGGAGTACTTCTCATCCACGCACGGTGCTCGAAAGGGCCTTGCTGACACAGCTCTTAAGACGGCGGACTCTGGTTACTTGACCAGGAAGTTGACCGATGTCACTCAGAATGTCGTCATTCGCCAGATTGACTGTGGGACAACGAGAGGAATCACCAAGGGTGCCGTTTACAAGGGCGAGCACGTGGAAGTGTCCTTGGCTGACAACATCCGGGGACGGTCATCCTGTGACGCCATTACTGACGTTGTATCAGGTGAAGTGATCGTTGAAGCCGGTGGACTTCTGGATGAACACAAGGCGGCGAGAATCGAAGCTCTCGGTTACGAGAAGATTCGCGTTCGTTCCGGTCTGACTTGCGAAACGCCTCGTGGGGCTTGCGTGACTTGTTATGGCATGGATTTGGCCCGAGGCCGACCGGTCGAAATGGGGCAAGCTGTCGGAGTCATCGGTGCCCAGTCGATTGGTGAGCCAGGAACTCAGCTGACGATGCGTACTTTCCACATTGGTGGTACTGCTTCCCGCTCCGTGGCTGAATCTCACATTGCCGCACGCCAAGAGGGCATCGTCGAATATCGCAACTTGCGCACAGTGGAATCTACTGAGGGTGTTGTCGTTCTCAACAGGAACGGCGAAATCGCAGTGATGGACGAAAAGGACCGCGAGCTTGAACGTCATACCGTGCCGCTCGGATCGATCATCGAAGTGAAGGACGGCAGTGGCGTGGACGCCAAGGGTATTCTCTGTCGCTGGGATCCGCACAACATTCCGATCATCGCGGAACGCGCCGGCAAGATCCGCTTTGAAGACATCGTTGAAGGTGAAACGATGAAGCGGGAAAAAGAACCTGGTTCGAAGATTCGTCGTATGGTGATCATGGAGCACAAGGGTGAACTTCATCCTCAACTCATCATCGAAGACGATGAAGGTAACCCGATTGGGCTCTACCCGATTCCGGAGAAGGCGCATATCGAAGTGAAGGATGGCGCGAAGATTAAGGCTGGCTCCATGCTCGCCAAGACTCCGCGTGAAATGACCGGTACTCAAGACATTACTGGTGGTCTTCCTCGTGTGACCGAGCTCTTTGAGGCTCGCACGCCGAAGGATCCATCCGTCATTGCTGAAATTGACGGTGTGGTGGAACTCGGTGACAAAAAGCGCGGCAAGCGGGTGATCATTGTCAAGGGCGAAGGTGGCATTGAACGTGCTCACTTGGTGCCTCATTCCAAGCACTTGCGCGTGCACCGTGGCGATATGGTCCGGGCCGGTGAGGCCCTCGTTGATGGGTCTCCAGTTCCTCACGATATCCTGCGAATCCTGGGGATGGATGCACTTCACGAATATCTCTTGCGTGAGATTCAGACCGTTTACCGTTCCCAGGGTGTGCGCATCGATGATAAGCACATTGAGATGGTGATTTCGCAGATGCTGCGCAAAGTGAAGGTTGAGAATCCCGGAGATACGGACTTCTTGACCGGCTTCGTTGTCGACAAGCACGCGTTCAAGGAAGCCAACGAAAAGGTGAAAACAGCCAAGGGTAAGCCGGCAACGGCCCAGCCTTTGTTGCTGGGAATCACCAAGGCTGCCCTGCAGAGCGAAAGTTTCATCTCAGCGGCGTCGTTCCAGGAGACCACCAAGGTTTTGACTGAGGCGGCACTGGGGGGCAAAATGGATAATCTTCTTGGTCTCAAGGAGAATGTCATCCTCGGCGACCTGATTCCGGCAGGGACCGGATTCGGTGACTATCATGCCACTTTGGTGAAACATAATGTTGAACCGGAGCCTGAAGAAGAAGAAGTCTTGACCGAGGAAGCCGCAGTTTAGCGGAACACCGTTGATGGGGCGGAGGGTCCTTCTTAGAATCCTCGGCCTCTAAGCCCGGCAGATTCAATGAATCTAAAGGGATTTTGTTGGAACATACTGTACAGCAAGGAGTTGTGTCGTCATGCCGACGATCAACCAGTTGGTCCGCAAGGGCCGCAAGAAGATCAAAAAGAAGAGCAAGGCCCCGGTTTTGGACTCCTGTCCACAGCGCAGTGGAGTTTGCCTTCAAGTAAAGACACAGACACCCAAGAAGCCGAACTCGGCTTTGCGGAAAATTGCCCGTGTTCGTCTGAGTAACGGAAAAGAAGTGACGGCATACATCGGCGGTGAAGGTCACAACCTTCAGGAGCACTCCATTGTGCTTGTCCGCGGTGGACGTGTTCGTGACCTTCCCGGTGTGCGCTATCACATCGTGCGTGGTGCCTTGGATGCCACGGGCGTAGATGATCGTCGTCGCGGTCGTTCGGAGTACGGCGCCAAAAGGCCTAAGTAGATAAGCTCAGAGCTGAGATAAGCTCAAGATCGAGGGAGCCTGAAATTGCCCAGGAAGTACCAATCAACAGAACGGTTTTTGAAACCGGATCCACGCTTTAACAGCATGTTGATCTCGAAGTTCATCAACTGCTTGATGCTCGACGGCAAGAAGTCCGTTGCGCAAGCCGTTTTCTATGATGCCATGGAAATCGTCGCCAAGAGAATTTCGGACAAGCCGCCTGAAGAAGTGTTTGCTCAAGCAATCAACAACATCAAGCCGGTTATCGAAGTTCGTTCCAAGCGTGTCGGTGGCGCCACATACCAAGTCCCCATCGAAGTCAAGCGTTCACGCCAACAGAATTTGGCATTTCGCTGGCTTCTTGATGCGGTGCGCAAGAAGAGTGGTCGCGCGACTTGCATGTTCCTCGCGGACGAAATCACCGCAGCTTTCAACAAAGAAGGCGCAGCCATGACGACGCGAGAAAACACACACAAGATGGCCGATGCGAACAAGATGAACGCTCACTTCGCTTGGTAATCGGGGCCTCTGGCCAACCGCTATGAAACAATGGCCTTCACGAAACTCGTGAAGGCCGTTTTTCTTTCGGAACCAAAAGAAGTGTTCTTGAGGTGGGATTAGGAATCGGGATGGTCAAGTCAATCGACAAAATCCGTAACATCGGCATCATCGCGCATATCGATGCGGGAAAGACGACTGTTACCGAGCGCATCCTCTATTACACCGGCAAGGAGCACCGTATTGGTGAAGTTCATGAAGGGACCGCCACCATGGACTATCTCCAAGAAGAGCAAGAGCGGGGAATTACCATTAGCTCGGCCGCGACTTCTTGCGACTGGCGCGACAGCCAGATCAACATCATCGATACCCCCGGGCATGTTGACTTCACTGCGGAAGTGGAGCGTTCCTTGCGGGTCCTGGATGGTGCTGTTGGCGTGTTCTGCGCCGTTGCTGGAGTTGAAGCGCAGTCCGAGACCGTCTGGCGCCAAGCGAACGACTACGGCGTTCCTCGCCTTGTTTTCGTCAACAAAATGGATCGCATTGGCGCTGATTTTTTTCGGGTGGTTGAACAGATTCGTACGCGCTTGAGAGCGAACCCAGTGGTGGTCCTCATGCCTATCGGCGCCGAGAAAGACTTTGAGGGTGTTATCGATCTCGTGCGCATGGAGGCGATTCGCTACGAAGAGGATAGCCAAGGCGCTCGATTCCATCGCGTTGCCATCCCTGAAGAGTTGGAGGAGAAGGCGAAAGCTCAACGAGCTATCCTCGTTGAGCAGTTGGCGGAAACCACAGACGAACTGACTGACCAATTTCTTGCCAGCGACACTCTCGAATTCGATGACCTAGTCAAGGGGATCCGGGAAGCAACGATTGCCGGAACCATTGTCCCAGTCTTTTGCGGTTCGGCATTGAAAAACAAAGGAGTCCAGCGTCTTCTCGACGGCGTTGATGCCTTCTTGCCTTCGCCGCTTGACGTGAAGCCGGCTGTGGGGCGCGATCCCCAAGATGAAGAGAAGAGCATCGCCCTTGAGTCCGATTCCAAAGGGATGCTGGCCGCGATGTGCTTCAAAACCATCGGTGACAAACACGGCGATTTGACATTTGTCCGGGTTTATTCCGGAACTTTGAGTCAGGGCGAACAGGTCTTCAACCCTCGCACCAGGAAGGTCGAACGCATTTCCAGGATCTTTGTTATGCACGCGAACTCGAGGACGGGTGTCGATGCTGCCGAGGCCGGGAGTATCGTGGCAGTGACCGGTCTCAAGCATGCCGTCACCGGAGACACCTTGTGTGAGAAGAAGCGTCAAGTCGTGCTTGAGCGCGTGGTTTTTCCCGAAACGGTCATTTCCATGGCAATTGAGCCCCGGACGAACGCGGATCGCGAACGTCTTGCCGACGCTTTGGCTCAACTTTCTAAAGAAGATCCGACTTTTCAGTGCACGACTCACCAAGAAACCGGCCAGTTGTTGATCTATGGCATGGGGGAGTTGCACCTCGAGATCATTCGCAATCGTCTTCTCAACGACTTCAAAGTCGAGGTTTCTGTGGGCAAGCCGCGTGTTGCATTTAAGCAAGCGATCGAAGCCATGGTTGTTGGCGAAGCTAAATTTGTTAAACAGACCGGCGGACATGGGCAGTATGGCCATGTCAAAGTCCGAGTCGAGCCCTGGCCCGACGAGGTGTTTGTCTTCGAGGATGCCACTGTCGGTGGTGTCATACCGAAGGAATTCATCAAATCCGTCAAAGAAGGTGCCCAATCGGCCTGTTTAGGGGGATTTGATCACGGGTTTCCAGTGATTGACGTTCGGGTGACCCTTTTGGATGGGTCTTATCACGACGTTGATTCGTCGGAGATCGCGTTTCAGCAGGCTGCCTTCATGGCAGTGGAAGATGCCTTTACCAATGGGCATGTCATGCTGCTGGAACCATATATGAAACTTCGCGTGCGTGTGCCCGGGGAGTTTCGCAGTAACATCATTGGTGATTTGAATTCGCGGCGCGCCAATATCGAAGAAATCGATACGGCCGAGGAGCCTAACGAAGTCCTTGTTAGTGTGCCGCTCAGTGTAGTTTTTGGCTATGCATC
>JAJRYU010000722.1 GCA_024275615.1 Planctomycetota bacterium | reverse complement strand
CCTTCCGTATTGCCGGATTCGAAGAGATCTCCATAACCACCGTAGACCCGGGCAAAGGCGTCGATCCCCCGGATCACTTTGCCGAAAGGCGCGTAGTGCTGCTTGTCGAACTCCGGGTGGTCAGAGAGATTGACGAGGATCTGGGTACTAGGTTTTCCGACGTCAAGATCAGGAGCAAAGCAAACATAACCGGCGCGATTGCTCTTCCTCGCACGATCCAGCTGAAACTTGTTCGCGCGCCAAGATGCAGTGATCTTCCAATTCGAATGGAGACCCCACTGGACGAGATGCTCTGGCAACACCCGATAGAGCGGATTTCCTTTCCAATAGTTGGCCTTACATAAGTTGAAGAAACGATCAGCAGAATTGGGGGCCCAATCACGGTGAACCTCAATGACAAAATTCCCGCCGTTCTCGATCCGAAACTTAACTCGAAAGAGGGCCGGTGCCTGAGCCGTATCTCGCTTGGAATTGAAAGAGGGAGAGTTCTTCTTGGTCTTATCTTTGATGAGATAGGCCTGGGCAGAATCCAGGTCCAAGTCATCACGACAGGACAGCAAAGATGTTGGTAACAAAAGAGTTACGATCAATACCTTGAGTAGAAACGACAAGCGGCTCATGCACAAACGATTCCTTGATGGACTTGAAGGACGGACCCCATGATAACCAGGCGGCACAACAATGTGACCTTCGCCCAAAACAAATATTTGAGGATTTCTCAGATTATTCGAATCACTATGCTGATAGAGCTTGTTGATAGATTGGGGTGGTCTGCCTTGCGCGAATGCCCTGGAAATTACTCAGCGCAGAAAAACCTGAGCCACTGCTTTGATACTGAGTGTGAAATGCAAGAATCCCGCGAAGATCGCGAAAACGGAGAATGAAGAGCATGAAACGTAGCATCGCCATTGCACTGCTTCTGAGCCTGACATTCGTCACCTTATCCACTGATGCCTGGGCCCAAAAGAAGCCCAAGATCAAGGATACCGTGACGTTTGCCCCGACTTGGGAAGCGGCTGTCGAAGAAGCCAAACTTCTCAACGTCCCCATCGTCCTACATAGCCATGGTTTCTACTGAGGCCCGTGCTGGGGAGTCCATTCTGCCGTGTTGCAGAATAAGAAGTACATCAAGTTTGCCAATGAGAACACCGTTGAAGTCTTGGCCTTGGGTCGACTCGACGAAGGCGTGAAGAAAAAAGACCGCAAGGCCGCCACCTACACCAAGTAAAATGCCGCTGGCGAAAAAATCGAATACATGGTCCAGTGGCCAAGCCTCACTTTTCGCCAAATCATGAAATTGCGCAGCAGTAAGGCCGGAACGTACAACCAAACAGGCAAGATTCCTTACACATGCTTGGTTGACCCTTACACACTCAAGAATATTCACACCTTCCAAGGCGTCTCATCTAAGTCGATCATGGAACAAGTTGCCATTGCGACAAAGGCTCTGCGCCAAGAGCATGGCAAAGGCATCAAGCGCAAGACCATCGCCAAATTCAACAAAGCTGTGATGGCCGCCGACGCTGCCGCCAAGGCTGGTGACTGGGACAAGGGTTTCAAAGTGATGGCGAAAGTCGCACCCAAGCCCCAAGACTTGCCAGAAATGCTGCAAGAAAAGGTGAAGACCGCAAGAGAAGCCCTGGTCGCTTCTGCACGGGCGCGCCTTGACGAAATCAAGAACATGGAACCTAGGGACGCCAAACGCGCCCTCAGTCGCTTCATGAGCAAAGCCAAGAAAACTGGTTTCACCGACGAAGCGAGAGAACTCCTCATAAGTCTGAAAGCATCATAGCCCCAGCTTTCGTGACGACAGAAAAAAAGAGCCTGAGCTCACGCTCAGGCTCTTTTTTGTCTCGGTGTCAGAAATGATCTCTTTCAGGTGTGAGCAAGAGCGATTCTCTTGGAGAATTGAGCCCCCGAAGATCTTTGCAAAACGAACGCGTTGGACGTCAGTCCGGCATTTCTTCATCTTGTTTCTTCGCCAAGCCGAATGTTGGAGAAGTAAGAGGCCGAGCGAGGCTAGTCGCCGTACGTCGGTTTCTTGGTAAAGCCAAGATGCCGAACTGACGTTCAGCGCGCCCGGTCACACAAAAAATCGAGCGCGACGAACAGCACCCAACGCAATCCCCAAAAGACCCCTTGCGAAACGAGCACGGGTCGGTGCACACTTCCCTACTTGACGAAGCGCGCCAGCCAATCAAAGAAGACACGGTGCCAAAGCACGCCGTTCTGGGGGTTAAGGATCCAATGGCCCTCGTCCGGAAAATAGAGAAAGCGACTGGGCACACCTTGAAGTTGGGCCGCGGTAAAGGCCTGCATGCCTTCACCAATGGGAACACGGAAGTCCCTTTCGCCATGAATAACTAGAAGAGGTGTCTTCCAGTTGCCAACGAAACGGTGAGGAGAGAACTTATTGTATGACTCTTGGAGTTTCTTGCTGCGCCAATATGGT
>JAJRYU010000721.1 GCA_024275615.1 Planctomycetota bacterium | reverse complement strand
TCGACTGTACGCCTCCAACGAGATCATTCATGCTGTCGCCATCGACACCATCTTCTTGCCCTCGACATGCGACTGCTTCCGTGGCATCCTTGAGTTGGTGAGCCACTCGATCCAGATCCCCGATTCTCAATTTCAATACGTCGAATTCTCGCTGCAACGATTTCACGGCGACGGTAATGCCTTGACGCGGCTGTCCTCCGGAGAGTTCAGCTTCCGGAGCTGGTTCTTGAAGCAGATTGGAGCACAGCATGCCGCCCATGACTCCCATGGTAAATGCAATCAAGAACCGCATGGTTTGTCCATTCGTCATGAGAGTGTGATCTCCTCCATGTAGTCAAAACATGCAGGATTGCTCTCAAGCGCCATGGCCCACGACATCAGAGTCTTCTTCCAATGCAAGAACATCCGCTCACAATGCATCTCCATCGCCTCCCTCGAAAACTCTCCAGTATGATCCGTGTATGTAGCGGAACAACCGTTGCAAAGTCTGCACATGACGCATTCCGGGCATCTCTCGCCGAAGAACTCTGCGATTTCGTCTGTGACGTTGAGACATTCGTCGACATCAATCCCTCCGCCGTGAACGTTTCCGATCGAAAGTTGCTCCGAAACTTTTTCACACATGTGGATGTTGCCATCTACGTCTACATAGAACTTTCGAAGCCCCGGGGCACAATGCCCCATAGGTGGTAGACTTTCCCCAAGTGGTAAACGGCAGCGCTTGTAGAACTTCAACAAATCGGCTTCAAAGAGCTTTGACATGAATTTGGCGTGCCGACTTTCGACACTCGGCGCGTGAGAGTTTTCTGCAAGAAACTCAGCCCAGTCTATTCTTGCTGCATCAACCGTTTCATGAAACCAGTGACTGTCGTCACCGGCACCGAAGACGCCATACGGATAAGCGACATAGCTCAGACGATAGTCAAGAGCGACAATTTCCTCAGGAGGAAACTCGAAAAACTTCGCGAGTTTCGCCAAGTTTGTCCAGGGACCAATAACAGCATTTAGCCTGAGCAACGAAATTACTTGGCGTCCATAAGCACGGCGCAACAAACGTAGACCTCGCATCGCAAATGAGAATGTCCCCTCGTCGTTGGTTCTAAAGACACGATTCGCGTCATGAGTAGCTTGGGGACCATCAAGGCTAACTGTCACAGAGATTCCAAGCTGTGAGCATTCGTTCGCAATATCGTCGGTGATGAGCGAACCATTCGTTGTCAGTGAGAAGTGGAGTTCCTTAGAGGTCTGATCATTGCAATACACAATGCATCGCTTTATCAACGGCCACGCAATCAGTGGTTCTCCGCCGTAGAATCCGAGATTGAGGACCGTTTCATTTTCGGAGCTTTTGAGGAGTAAGTCGATGCTGGCCTTTGCAGTTTCCCAACTCATATATTCTGCGGAATGGTCACGCCGGCCGTCCAATTCTTCTGAATATAGACAGTACGTACAATTGAAGTTACAGCATCGGGTCGGCTCCAATACAGCGTAGCTCAAGTTCGAAGTGAGCTTCCGCTTGTAGGAATCCCGAGAGAGACTCAGCCGAACAGTCTTAGCTCGGTGTCCTGACAAATACCCTTCTGCGACAAGAGAGTGGATCGTCTTATCGTGACAGTTATCTAGGTTTTTGCCACTCCTGACAGTGTCAAGAATCTGAAAGTACGCATCAGGCGTTACACGAATGACCTCGTTCATATTGACGTCATAGACGTACTTGCCATCGTGGGTTGAAAAACAACCAACAAAGGGCGCATCACTACTTCCTCGCCGTGTTTCCATGCGAACCTCCTACTTCTTGGTTTGCTAGCAAAGCTCGTCAAATTGATATTTACCGAACTATCGAGCCTCGTCTGGAAGCAAAATCCCAAGTCCCGTCAATGCCAACGGATTCCTCGCCGCCACCAGCAGCCGCCCTTGCTGTGAAGTTCTGCTTGAATATCGTGTTATGTTCGCCCACATTGGTGCCTGAATTTACAGAGTTGCTAACACCAGAGGCGTTAGCCTCGCTGACCGCTGTTGTGGCTGAGGCTTGGTTATCAGAGGGATTGCAAACACAGCTACCTGGGCACGAACAGGCGCCGCATCCGCAGGCACATCCACAGCTGTTGCACGAACAGGTACATTCGGTCGCTGACGAGGAGCTCGGCGCAGTCTTCATCTTCAGTGGCGCACTTGCCTGTTGCCCGGCAGCGACATTCTTGACGAGAAACACGCCCGAAAGGGACACGACTCCAACAGCCGCTGTGCGCCTGAGGAATTGGCGCCGCGCCTCTTTATCAGCTTGTTCATGGCCTTGGAATTCGGTGGCGAGTTCTGCTGTTCTATCCCGCATTCCGGAATCGAAATGACTCTGCTGTAGCGACATGATTGCCTCCTTCGTGTTATCAGATCTTCCCTAACAAGAGATGCACTTCATCATCGCCGGAATTTTGGAGCCCGTCAAGCCTGAGGCGTGTGACATATTGTCCCGAACATTTCGCCGTGCTGTCCACGCGAGCCTATCGTGGAATTTCTGACGAGAAGTCGTCACCACTGGCATCCTATCACGAGTGGCCCAACTTGAAATCTGCTCGCCCATTCTGACTATCGGTCATGAGCAAAGCACGCCAACAGAATCGATACGACCATCGCCTCAAGGAACTTGTCCGAAGCACCGGCGACATTCATTTAGCTACACGGGTCGGTGTACCCCGCTCCACGGCCTCTGGCTGGCTTCGAAAAGAGACCACGCCTGTTGTCTCAATGGACGTGTCATCCACCGGCAAGAGGGA
>JAJRYU010000056.1 GCA_024275615.1 Planctomycetota bacterium | reverse complement strand
GTGTTCACGTCCGTACTCAACGGCTCCAGATTCCTGGCAAGCAAGTCGTCGTCGGCACTCCAGGACGGATCATCGATCTTCTGACCGATCGCTTTCTCCCTATCGAATGGGTGGAGTATTTCGTTCTAGACGAATTCGACCGTCTCCTCGACATGGGTTTTCTCGACGACATCAAACGCATAGTGAAGAGGTTGCCAAGGGAACACCAAACAGCGCTCTTCAGTGCCACTGTCCCGAAGATGATCGTCCGCGAAGCACAGAACCTGCTAACCAACCCCGTCCATATCGAAATTGGCAGTGCGCGCCGCGCCGTGGACACCATCACTCAAAGAGCAATCAGAACGTCCAGTGCGAGAAAACTCGCCATTGTCGAGCACATCCTCAAGGAAGAATTGGAAAACGACGGCTCCGTGGTCATCTTTTGCAATACCAAAAAAGCCGTTCGTCTCGTTGATCGTGAACTGTGGGCCAAGAACCTCTCCGTTGCCGCCTTATCCGGTGACCACGAACAATCTGTCCGGTTTAAGGTCATGGAACGATTCCGCAACCGCGAGATTCGAGTTCTGGTAGCAACGGACGTCGCAGCTCGTGGATTGGATATCGACCACATTGGCCATGTCATCAATTTCGACACACCCTTCGAGACGGAAGATTATGTCCACCGTATCGGCCGGACAGGACGTGCGGGGCGAAGTGGTGTCGTGACAACTCTGATCGGTAACGACGACTTTCAAAAATTTGAGAGGATTCGTAAGCACATCGAACAGGACATCGAAATGTTGTCCGAGAAGTGCCAGCCTTTGAAATCGAGCACCAAGAGCCGCTCGAAGACAAGTCGCAAACAGGCTGAAACTAAGAATGCCGAGTCCCAAGGCAGCCAAGAAGAAACACGCGAGACCGAAAACGCAGTCGATTCCCAAGAAACCGTGGCTCAATCTGACGAAAAAACCAACGAGCGCCGCCCACGCCGCCGTCGTCGGGGCCGGCGAGGAGAAACCCCTGAGGCTGCAGAAAACGTCGAAGAGCAGAGCGAACGACAGCCAGCACCTCAAGCTGAACCAAGCCGTGAGGATAATGAACACGCAGAGGCTGATAACCGGGGGCGTGGTGAACGCGGCCGGGGGCGCAATCGCAGCCGTGGACGTGGTCGTCGAGGCTCTGAAGGCGAAAAGAACACGGGCGAATCGACTGTGGATAGGGATAACCAAGAAGACGAACGCCAAGACAAGCAGCCAAGTTCTCGGCGTCGAGGTTCAAGAAGCCGCGCAAAAAGCGAAGATCGACCGGCGGAGAAGAGCCCTCGTAGCGACAACACATCTGATTCTCCTGCCGATGAAAGGGGCCGCCCCAGTCGACAAGATTCACGCCGACGTCGGCCTCGTGGCGAGAAGGAATCAGATCGTCCGACACCCGACACCAACAAGAAACCTGACGAGTCTGAAGACCGGAATCGCGGCGGAAGAAATCAACGCCGCGTGACATCGGAAAAAGGAAAATCGGCAGACAATCGTTCCGAGCGTTCGGCCAGATCAAATGAGAAGACCGGCGAAAACTCCCGAAGTCGAGGCAGAACAAGCCGCGGGAACGATCGCAAAGGCGGTCGCCGTAGCCAAAGTGACCACGAACGCTGGGAACGCGAGCAACTCGATCGCCCTGTTGATCTGATCGAGGATAACTGGAACAAAGTCGACAACTTCTCTTCTACAGGCAAGGCTGGAAGAGAAGACAACGAGAGTCGCGGCCGAGGCCAAGACAATGACAACGCGCCAGCGCCGTTTGCTGATTCCTCGAAGGAACGGGCAGCGTTCGCCGGAAACGGTGAACGCAAAAAGACTGCCCGTCGTGGTCGAAAGTCCCAAGATGAGGACAGCAAACCTCAACAGCAACGTGGAGCTGCTAAGCCCGCGGCGCCGAAACCGAAAGACAAGGACAACGACAAAGACATCGTTTGGTAGTCTGCTAGAAATCGAAAACAACGATCAAAAAAAACCCTCGCTTCGGCGAGGGTTTTTTTTACTGGATTGTTTTTCGTTCTAAGGAACCAATACGAGTTTCTTCAATTCGGTGTTTTCCGAATCGCAGTACCAGAATTGATTGCGGCCGGTGAACGCGATTCCAGAAGGCTTGCCTTCCAGCTCATAGGACATGAGTGACGTCCCTGTGGCAGGGTCCATGAGTCGCACACGATTGCTGTCGCCCTCGGTGTACCACAGGCGCCGTCCATCGTGGGCGACGCCGACAATGTTGTCTTCAACAGGATGGACCTTGATGATAGCGCCATCTTCGGTGCGAATGCGGCGCAGTTGACCAGTTCCGGTCACTGCCAACCAAAGATCGAGGCCGTCATAGCAAATGCCACCCAAAGTTCCTGAACCAGCATCAACCTGAAGGGCCATGTCGATCTGACCGTTTTCGGGATCGATGCGCGAAATCGTCCGGGTCCGGTTGTCGGCTTGCCAAATGTGACTGCCATCCCAGCAAGTACCTGCGACATCACCATCAAAAGGAATCTTAAGAACGACTTTGCCAGTCTCAGGGAGAACCTTGAAAATGCAGTGCTCTTCGTCGTCACTAATCCAAAGGAACTCACCGCTGCGTGCCAGCCCATGGGGAGCTGGACCAGGTGCGACCAGGACTTGGTCTACGCGAAATCGTCCGATTTTTCGGATTTCCTCAGTGGTTTCTGTCATGCGTACTCTCTTTTCTGTCTTATACGTTCATCCCGACTCATCGCAACGACGCCTAAATCGCTACCAAGCAAAGACTTGGATCACTGACGGTGCTTTTCGGGGACCTATGTTAGCAAGAGCCGCCAAAAGCCCAAGGGAACAGATTGAGAGCAAAGAAGCGTATGAGAAGGTGAGCTCTATCGTTCTTTGACAAAGAGATAGAAGAGCTCCCCTTCGTATTTGGTGTGACCAGCGATTTGCTCCGCTTGATCGCCCGTACCGACGAAAAGGTCACATCGGCCAGCGGATCGGATCGCGCCTCCCGTGTCTTGATCAAACACGAGGGCGCTCAGGTCACGAGGTTGCAAGTGGCCCGCTACGATTTGAGGAACTTGGGTCTCAATGGCACAAAGAGCGCCACGAGGAAAAATGCTCTTGTCCGTGGCAATGGTGCGGTAGGCGGTGACTGGGGCTCCCAAAGAACCATAGGGTCCTCCCCCGTCCGTTTCGGTGAAGAAGACAAAGCTCTCGTTCCGATTGAGGTATTCGGAAACATCTTGGGGATGAGCGGCAAAATAGGAACGAATGCGCGCTAAGGACAGATCTTCGGCTTTGAACTTCCCGTCCGCAACCAGCTCCTTACCAATACTCGTGTAGGCATGTTCCGTCTTGCCGGCGTAGCCGATGTAGTGAGGTGAGCCATCAGGCAATTTGATCTGTGCCGATCCCTGGACGTGGATAATAAAGGCATCAAGAGCCGACTTCAGCCAAACCAGCTCCAAGCCTTGCCCGACAAATGGTTTGTCTTGATCGATTTCCTTCCTGGTCCATGAACTGACAATACGCTCCCCAGAGCGTCGCCCCAACGGTGTGCCGTCGTCCGCCTTGACTAGATCCGCAGGGAGGCGGTACAGAGGATGTCGATATTCGCCTGTGGCCTCCAAGCTACCGTCAAAAATCGGCTGGTAATAAGCGGTAAAAAGCACAGTCCCCCTGCCATTCCACCCGACGCTGCGATAGACATCGAAGGCTAGACGGCAATAGCCGCTGAATTCTTGCTCAGATTGGGACTTACCAAGAATGTCTCTCATTTCTTTCAAACTGGCGACAACCCGTTCATGGGTGAATCCTTGGGATGGATAGAAATTGTGGCTGGAGGGTTTGGAAAAGTAGTCAAGACTATTGTCAAGTGCGCGCATGATGCCAGTCCGGTCACGCCACATGGCACGAAAGTCCGGATATTGGGCCGGGTCGGTAACAAGCTCAAGGGCCCGGGCGCCTTCCGGCAGAGGTTTGCTGTAGTCGGCGACTTCAGAGTTACTGGGGTCAGAGGAACAACCAAGCACGCCAACAAGAAAAAACGCGGTAAAGACAAATCGGCAGAGTGGGCTCATTCTTGGTCTCCAAAGTCCTGGGGTACACGTCTTAGAATACTTGGGTTCGGGGACGTTGAGATTGACCGGGTCAAGGCCTCGCTGGCGATACACCCTCATTGGGGCAGATCTCAGCTTGCGAAAACGAACCACGATTCCATGATTTGGCCTGGTTGGGAATCGGCATTCTCACATTTGGTATGGTCCTTGGTCGATCATATGATCATGATGACCGAATGATCCAGCCAAAATGATGAATAGAATCCGGCACCATGAATGAGCCCAAGAACGATCCAAGAGATTTCCTTTCAGAGTTAGAAAGACGCCCCATGGCCTTCGATGGTGCTATGGGAACGCAACTCTACGAATCCGGCTACTTCATTAATCACAGTTTTGACGAAGCAAACATCAAGAAGCGCAGCGCCGTCTTGGAATGCCACCGCCGATATGTGGAGGTGGGTGTTGATGTCATTGAAACGAATACGTTTTCTGCCAACAAGTTCCTTCTGGCGCGCTACGGCATCGCTGATCAAGTCCAAGAGATCAACCGCGCTGGTGTGGAAATCGCCCGAGAAGCCGTGGGCAATAACGACGTCTGGGTGGCCGGATCAGTCGGTCCCACAGGTGAGGGATTCACTCACATATCCGACCGTGCGGCCTCCCGTATCATGCTTGCGTTTGACGAGCAGATCGAATCCCTTGTTGAAGCAAAAATTGACATCTTGGTCTTAGAGACCTTTCATAATCTGGCAGAAATGCGTCTCGCATTGGAGGTCGCCCGAAGGATCTATCGAGGCCCCATTATCGCCCAAATGAGTTTTCAGACAGATTTCACCTTGCGCGACGGCACGGAACCAGAAGCGGTCGCCAATATCTTGGGCCAAGCAGGCGCGCATGTCGTTGGCATCAATTGCGCTCTGGGTCCGGCCCATGTCTTTGAGATCGCCTCAAAAATGGTCTCCGCAGGAATTCCGGTGAGCGCGCAACCCAACGCCGGCGAACCAAGGCGTTTGGATGAACGCACTCTCTACATGGCGACTCCTGAGTATTTCGGCGTGTTCGCCAAACGATTCTTCAAAGCAGGCGTCAAGATTGTTGGCGGCTGCTGCGGTACCGGCCCTGCACACGTCAAGTCCATTGTTGGGGCCGCACGCATGATGGGCGGTTCAAACATCCAAATACCGCATCATTCAGCGATCACGATAGCGTCCTCACCGGTGGGTTTGGACCCTACGCCTACCGCGGAAAAGTCCAACTTTGCCGCAAAGATCCGGAGGATTTGGCAAGAGCGATTTGCAGAGGACGGGCCGCGAAGGTCTTTTGCCGGGCCGGAAGATTTTGCCGTGAGTGTTGAGGTCAATCCGCATCCCGGGCTCAATACAGACAAAGCCATCGGCGGGGCGAGATTGCTTCGGGACGCCGGTGTCGACGCCGTGAACATCGCCGATGGTCCTCGGGCGGTTGTGCGCATGGCAAATTGGGCCCTTGGCCTCAAGATTATGAAGGAACTGAACATGGAGTTCTTACTTCATGTTTGCTGTCGGGATCGCAATTTCTTGGGCCTTCAGGCCGATCTTCTGGGGGCACATACACTGGGTGTTCGCAACCTTGTCGTCATCACCGGCGATCCTCCTAAACTCGGCGACTACCCCAAAGCAACAGCCGTCTTCGATCTCGATTCCATCGAGCTTCTGAAGGTCATTCAATCTTTCAATCGCGGCATTGATCCTTCGGGCAAAACCATGAAGGAGACAACATCGTTCTTCACGGCCACAGGAGCAGAACCGGGAGCCTTGGACTACGACCGCGAGTTGGCGCGCCTTGAGCAAAAAATAAGCAACGGCGCCGATCTCATCATGACCCAACCGGTTTACGACCCAAATGTCTTGAATCGCTTCTTGCAGGACACGGCTTCGTTTTCGGTTCCTGTCTTGGTTGGTATTTTGCCCTTGGCAAGCGCACGCAACGCCGACTTCCTCCACAACGAAGTTCCGGGCATGCAAATTCCAGAACACATCCGCAAGCGTATGCATGATGCCGCTGACAAGGACAAAAGCGGAGCAGAAGGTGTCGCTGTGGCAAGAGAGATGCTTGACGCAGTGAAAGACCAAGTTGTGGGAGCCTATGTCATGCCACCATTTTCCCGCTATCAATTGGCAATCGACGTTCTTTCTGTGGTGGGCTTTCCCAAAAACTCGTCAGGTACATCTTGAGGCTGGGATATCCATCGCACCAAATGTAGCCTCTAACCCACGTCTGTGCATTCGCCACCGGGCAAATGTCTTAACCTTGACGCACACGATT
>JAJRYU010000055.1 GCA_024275615.1 Planctomycetota bacterium | reverse complement strand
TGATGATGTCCTTCAGGCGCTGGGTTTTCTCTTTGTTGAGCTTAAGCGTAGCGCTGAGTTCTTGGGCCAAAGAAGATGGAGCCTTGCCGCCAGCATCGGCCTTAAAGAGGTTCCTGCCGCTGCCTCGGTTGATTCTCTCGAGGATTCTGGTGATGACACGGCGTTGCTTGGACGGCACGCGTTCCCGCAGTGCTTGCAACATTGGCGCAGACTCAGCACCCACCGCAATCAACCCCTGCGCCGCACTATTGCGGATCGTCTTGTGGTCCTTTTGCAGATTCAGAATCAGGGTGTCTATCCACTGGCTGAGTTCGGGGTCTCGTTCCGACAGAGGTTTCTGTTGGGTCTTGGAGCGGTATCGACGGTTAGGCCTTTGCGCCAGAACATCTGCCCCACAGGTCGAAATAAGAAGTAAGAGAACGAGAGATAGTCGAATACTCATGGTTTGTGTCCGTGTGGTTTGAGACGACAGGTTGGATGAGGACTTCTTGGTCCTTATCGCGACAACGACTCCGTAGTGGAGGCATATGGCAAAAATCGTTGAAATCAGCCTAACTTATCCGCAGCACTGCCGAGGAAGAAAAAATGGATGCATCAACATGAAGAATCCGGGGGTCCAACGAGAATACCCACGCGGAGTTCTCCCAAGCGAGTCAGATGGAGATGCCCCGCTGCTGAACCCTTAAGACGCAGACGTTTACGGATTTCTTCCGGACTTTGAGGATAACCCCGGCGGGAAATATCTAACCGCCCAATCTGATGATCAGATATCAGAGCTTGCAACACTCTTTGGCTCGCTTTGCCCCATCCCAAGATTGGCCTGGACCTAAGCAGCGGATTGTGTGGATCTTCATCGGCAGTCAGATAGGCGATGTCTCGTGCGAGGGCCTTTAGCCCCAATTGAAGCGCTAAGTCACCCAAGAGCCCAGACCGGATCAGGGCGGGGTCGGGCTCTATGAGATAGCGGCCCAGTGAATCGCCGAGCTCGGGGGCCAAGCCTGGCTTGACGCGATGTTCCAAGTCCAGGGCAGGCAAACTGACACAACGCTCACCGCGAGCCAAACTCTTGGTCCAAAGTACGATTTCTTTCATTTCTCCGTTGACGCTGATGAATTCCAGTTCACCAAGATCGCTCAAACCATCCAAGTTGGCCATGGGGGAGAGTTTCACCCCCATGCCTTGGGAATTCGGCATAGAGAGCAGCTGGTCCAGCCTCGGGCTCGCTTCGTTCGGGTCGACGATGCGAGCCCCCCGCGATCGTCGATCCGGGTCGCAGAATGCAAAGGGGATTTGACTCAAGCACTTGGGGATGATCCCCTGAACGAATTGAACAGCTAAGTCAAGTTGTTGGGCGTTGATCCTCGCGAAGCGCAGGCGCATTGGATCACTATCAATCGCAACCACCTGAGCAACAAGAGCCAAAGAAAGGGTGTCAATCCCAGCCCCACAGCAAAGATCAGCGACACGATCAATCCCGTGGAACCGCCGAGCGCGCCAGCGTGCAACAACTTCCGAAGAAGCCTGCGACGCTGACTTTGAATCAAGGAACAAACGCTCGGCCTGCGAATGCCGACCAGCAAGCGACTTACGGGCTCGCATGAGTTCGTACACAGCTCCCGACTCCCCCTGAGACAAGGACTTGCGCAGCCAACGCATGTTGGCGTGAACATCATCAGGGCGCTCTCTTAGGCGCTCAAGCCACTGGGCGCCTTCGCGTGTTTGCAAGAATTCGAGCTCACACTGATTCATGCCAGTATTGTGGCTCCGGGAGACCTGATCATTCAACCCCGATATGATGCCGGATCAATCTCGTGTCGTTTAACCAACCTGGAAAGCTGTCCGCGATCCATTTTTAGAGCGCGGGCGGCGGCGGCAATGTTGCCACCACTCTTTTTCAAACGTGCGTTGATGAGCCAGCGCTCAAATGCTCTCTTGGCCACCGTCAGGGG
>JAJRYU010000720.1 GCA_024275615.1 Planctomycetota bacterium | reverse complement strand
GCACCTACGTACTCGCCCGGACTTCTCGCCGCAACATTAGACGCATTAAGAAGTTGGCGGCTCCGCGAGTCTGGAATGTTTTCAGTTTGCAGTTTGCGTTTGTCATTCTCCTTATGGTGGGCTTGGGGAAGCTCTTGCGAGAGGCTGCAGAACTGGGGTGGCTAGGCGGCCCAACTGGCGTTGGTGGTATTTATGTTGGCATCGGCTTGGGTCTGGTTGTCGCCGCTTCCTGTTATTTCGCCAAACCGAAGAAGCCACTCCCTACACGAACTGATGAAAGGCCCATTGCCAAGACTGCCCCGATTGGCATCTTGCTGGTCAATTTGGGAACACCCGACGGCCCAGACGTCAGTTCGGTTAGGCGATACCTCAGAGAGTTTCTTGGCGATGAAAGGGTGATCGAGGTCAATCGTGCGGTTTGGGCCTTTGTTCTCCACGTCATCATCTTGCCATTTCGCAGCCCGAAATCTGCAGCCATGTACCGTAGAATATGGAACGACGACTACGGCTCTCCGCTCCTACACTTCAGTCAAAACACGCAAAAATCACTCCAGAAAAAATTGGGTAATCACTTTCATGTTGCTCTGGGGATGCGCTATGGCGCGCCTAGTTTGACAACGGCACTGAGTGAATTGAGGCGCGAGGGTTGCCAAACCATCAAACTACTGCCTCTTTTTCCGCAATACAGCAACACGACCGTCGGTACTGTCCAAGCACGTGTGTCTGAACTTGTTGGCAAAGAGCGAAACCAACCGACGCTACAATTCCTTCCATCTTACAGCGATCACTCTGGATACATTCAGGCGCTCGCGGACTTGGCCGCAAGAGCCGCCAGCAACAAGGCCATCGATCTCAGGATTTTTAGCTTTCACGGCATGCCCGAGGTGTATTTGCGAAATGGTGATCCTTACTTGGAAGAATGCACGCGCACGGCTTGGTGTTTGGCAGATGCCTTGGGGCTTGAGCGCGACGAATGGGAGATGGTCTTCCAGTCTCGGTTCGGCGATGAGCCCTGGCTTCAACCCTACCTCGACGAGTTCACCGTTGGGATTGCCCAAGAGAAACCGACGGTCCAAGTCATCATGCCGGGGTTCGCCACAGACTGTTTGGAGACCCTTGAGGAAGTGGGGATGAGCCTGCGGGATGAATTCCTAGCCAACGGGGGCCGGGAGCTCATTGTCACACCTGCTCTCAATGACAACCCACTTTGGATCGAAGCGCTCCACAGTTTCGTTCTCGAGCACACCCCAGAGATCTCCCATGTCGAGAACTCTTGACCACAGCCAGCAGCGTTTGTACCATCCCCCCAACACCATGCGGGTGTAGCTCAGTGGTAGAGCGTCAGCTTCCCAAGCTGAATGTCGTGAGTTCGATACTCATCACCCGCTCTTGCAGCGCCAGTTATTCTTAACAGCCCAAGTATCGGCGAATGTTGAACGCTCGTGGTGAGGGTGAGAGTTCGAGCAACAGTGATGGACACCATCGTTTACTGAACAATCGATTTCGTTTTCTTGTTGGGTTAAGCAAGGTGGAATCTCGCCTTGGAATGTCCCCCCAAACAGAGATAATGAGTGGTCCCGGTGCCGCCCGGTTTAGGCAATGAAACCCGCAGCGCATGGCACCTCATGTCCATCATAGCTCCCCAATCTCAGGCAATTCGTTTACGTCCAGGTCTTGATGTGAAGGGGCTTGAAGATGCTCTTGTTCGCAGTAGTCGTTCATTCGATGTTTCGCGTCGCGCTCTGGCATTCTATCTCGATGACATGCAAAGGCGGGGGCTTCATCAAGCTCTTGGTTTTTCCAGTGCTGTCCATTTCGCTCGACAACGCTTGTCGATGAGCCGAAGACAGGCCCGAGACCTCGTTCGCGTCGGAGGTGCCTTACGTGAACTCCTCAAGATCGATGAGGCATTCTGTGGGGGACGGCTGTCTTGGACGAAGGTACGTTTGCTCATCCAGATAGCTACGGAAGAAAACGAAAACGCATGGCTTGAGCGCGCTGAATTGGTTTCTTGCCACCAACTCGAAGCGGAAGTACGGGGAGCAGAATTGGGAAGACCACCCCGTGGAGATCGCTTAGGTACGCCCAAAGTGCGTTTTCACTGCGGTGCAAATCTGACTCCTATGGCTCATGAGGTTTTGTAGCAGGTGGGGGTCTTGTATCTGTTGGCACAGAGACCCATCGCAGCGGTATTCTCTTCGGATTCCGATGCTTGTCGCCTTGCAAGTGTCTTATGTCTACCGTAGGTGTTTCTTGATTGGGCCGATGTACTTTGTTGCTGCGATGACATCGTCGTACCATTTTTTGTTGGCGCGGACTTCATTCTTGGCAATATAGAGTCCGAGCCCGACGCGATCGATTTTGAGGGATTTTACGTCTCGTAGTCTGCGGTTGGGAAAGTCGGCGACAAGCTTGCCATCAATCCAGCAGGCAATGCGCCCATCTCGTTTGCCAGGCGTATTCGCCTTAACCATCAGTTCGTAGCAGTACCAACGACCACGTTGAGGAATGACGTCTTTTCGCGCGACGAATTGGGCGCCGAAAGGATGCGGCCGGCTTGAGAAGGGGAGCACTCTTCCCGACGGGAAGAAGTGATCACCCCACTGGCTTCGTTGCTCGCCGTGATAGCAATACACGTTCAAATGGCCAGGTGATTTGCCAGACGTGTTCTCGTTCTCAAGGCTGGCAAGGAACTTGTTCTTGCCGTCGGCTTTCTTGCCTGCAGTCGCCCGGCCATTTTGAAAGTAATGTGCCGAGATCGATCCACCATTGTGGACCGAGCCGCTCTTGACGGCGAATTCTCGATCGAATTTTGAGTACCACCTCAGGAAGAGAATGTCACGTTCGACCCTCAGGTCCTTGGCAATCGCAATAGAAAGTGACGATTCCTGTTTTGGTACGGAAAGCTCAAGAGCGTTCTTGCCACCATTGGCGATATTCTTACCTTTAACAATTCGCATATTGCCGTCGTGAATGAGAATGCCCCACGTCTTGCGCAAACTCCTTATCGACTCGGAGTTTTCGAAACCGTCGACGAATACCACCGCAGGATCTCGCGAGATTCCCTTGTCGTTTGGGTATCTCGCCGCAATGCCGTGATCACCTTGAGGGAGACGTTTCAAAGCAGGATTGGACTGGAAACTCGCACTCACTGTGACTGCAAACGTCAGCGTTGCAAGACTGACAAGAACGGAGGTGCGCATGACGGCATCCTATTGAATGAGTCTGAGTTGGAGATTTTCGGAAGAGTAGTCCACGTTTGCTGAAAAGGACTTGTCCTCAGTTAGGTCAGTTTGATGGCCATGCCAAGAATAGACAGTTGGGTCGTTATCAATCTTCAGTAGCAGGTTGCCATTTTGGGAGATAAGGATTCCTGTCGCTTGGACTGACATGATGCCGGGGCGAAATCCGGCTGCGCTGATTGCCTTTGGAATGTCAGCGAGATTGACGGGCAATGAACCGGACGGGGTGATTGTTGCCAAGTTCTTTTGCAAGTCGACTCTTACGCTAGCGACGCCATCCAGGCGTCCGAGGGCATCCTTAATGCCCTTCGCTCAGGGTGTTCATTCCATACCCAGGGCTTGAATCATGACCGCTTGAAGACCTGTGGATTGAATCGAGTGAGGCTGAGTTCTCGCCGAACGTGATGCTGTGTCTGGGGCGGCTCTTTCCGAGGTGGTGCCACAACTCCAAAGACAAAACACCACAAGAAGAGGTAGCGTTCCAAGAGATTTCATGGGTAGCCTTTCTGCTAAAATATGAACTTCACACCAAGAGTGGCGCCCCAATTGCGACGACCAAAGGGATCGTTGATATTCTGGAATATGGGCACCTGTACAGCAGCTTCAATGAGAACATTGCCACTCAGGTAGATCTGCACACCTGGCGCCGCCCAAACTTCTAAACCACCGTCGTCTAGACTGCTCGGACCACTGATGCTATCTGCCCGATACGTCGAGAGGATCTCGAAAACGGCGCGGACCTCGATTTCTTCTTCATCCGGATCGAATTCCGCAGGTGTAAGCCGATACCAATAAGCGAGATTCAAGTGGTAAGTGTCGCCAAGACGAAATCCGTCGTGGCGTGTGCGATGACGATAGAAGAGCTCAACGGAAAAACGATGTCGATTGCGAATGACAGTGAATGCCGTGCCTAAACCGAGACCCCAGCCACCAGATCCAAGTTGGAGTTTCCGCGGAATCTCAACGGTATCGGCATTGGCATGATGTTCACCAGTTGGAGCCGTGGCTTCGACCATGGCCGCCCAACGTGTTGACGTGATGACACCATCTGTTTGGTATAGGGAATACTTGAGCCTCAACTCGACATCGCCCATGCCAAATACAGAATCGTTCTCCCGAGGTCCCGTTCCAGTCTTGACGTCAATATCGCGATAGAGAGTTGGGATTGTTAGGCGCGTCTCAAGTGTCGGAAGCGGGCTATAAAGCAATTGCAACAAAGAACGAGTTTCTTGCACATGATCAAAGGAACGATAAGAGAGCAGTTCTATGACTGTGGGAAGCTCTGGTGAATTGACGCCGCCGTTGGCGGTGAAGATCTGGGCAGTGGTGGAAACGGTACACATTCCCCAAATGAAAACCATGATGAGCGACCTCCTAAGGAGGTTGCGTGTCTGCGGCGATCGCCTCATCTTGATATCAAGGATCAACATTCGTTCAGTTCGCCTTATCCATGAGACTCACAGCACTGTGCAGTTGCAGAAAGAACAGACACGAGGGATGGGCATAACTTGCCCATCCCCCGCAAAGTCTATGAGGCCAATTCGCTTTCGGCTACTTCTTTCTCCGCAAACCAACGGTAGACAGTTGGTAGAACGAGAAGAGTGAGAACCAAGGAACTAATTAGCCCGCCAATGACCACAGTCGCCAGGGGGCGTTGGACTTCGGCACCGGCACTGACCGCGAGAGCCATGGGGACGAAGCCAATAATGTCCGTCAAGGCCGTCATGAGCACAGGGCGCAGGCGAGTGTGGGATGCCTCTCGCGAAGCATCAACAATGCCCTTGCCCGCTTCTCGTTGCCTGACAATGTAGGACACCAAGACCACGCCGTTCATGACTGCGATACCGAAGAGGGCGATGAAGCCGACTCCTGCAGAAATCGAGAAAGGATAACCTCGAATGAGAAGAGCGGCGATGCCTCCCGTGAGCGCCAAGGGAACATTGAGGAAGATCAAGAGCCCGAGCTTCAAGGACCCAAAAGTTGAGTAGAGAAGCACGAAGATCAAAAGTAGAGCCAAAGGCACAAGCAAGGTCAGTCGCTTGGCCGCTTCTTCGAGATTCTCGAATTGACCTCCCCATTTCATTGTCCATCCAGCCGGTAGATCGGCTTCAGCCTCGACCCGTCTTTGAGCTTCGGCAACTGCGGACGCAAGATCACGACCTCGTACGTTGGCCTCGACGGTAATACGCCGGTTGATGTTCTCCCGACTGATCTGGGCAGGCCCGGTTTCCAAAGTTATATTCGCAACTTGAGCCAATGGAATAATGCGGCGCTGGCCGGAATCTCCACCCGATGCCGTCACTTTGAGATCGCCGATACGTTCCAGATCTGCCCGAACTGAGGGGTCGAATCGTGCCTGAAGAACGAAACGTTTCTGGCCTTCAATGACGGTTCCTAGAGGTTTGCCAGCCACGGTTTCAACGACATCCAGAACATCGCGTACGTTGATTCCCAAGCGAGCGATCGCCTTACGATCCAAAATGATACGCATCGTTGGCAGACCAACCGTCTGTTCGACCTTCACTTCTTCCATGCCTGGAACCGTTCGAACGATGGCGGCGATCTTGTCAGCCTCCTCCTTCATGTCATCAAGAGATCCGGAGCTGGCGAAAATCTTGAGAGCGACGTCGGAACGGACGCCACTGATCAACTCCGCCACTCGAAGTTCGATGGGTTGAGAATAGCTCAACATGACACCTGGGATGGCATCTTTGAGCTTTGCGTCAATGGCTTTGATGAGTTCTTCTTTAGTATCAAACCTCCAAGTGTCAGGATGATTCAAGATGATGTAGGTGTCACTAATCTCTACACCCATGGGGTCGGTGGCGATTTCAGCGCGTCCAGTTCTTGAAACAACTGTCTTAACCTCCGAAAAGGTCTTCACCACTGCTTCAGCCTTGAGGCTGATCTCGTTGGACTTCTCAAGAGAGACGCTGGGCACGCGCCAAATTTGCATGGCGATGGCCCCTTCGTCGAGGTGGGGGATGAACTCGGCACCCAAGAAGGGTGTCACTGCCAAACTTGCCACGAAGAGGACAAGGGCCGTGAGTGCCGTGAGTTTGGGACGACGAAGAACAGCATTGAGCATGGGGCTGTAGATCTTCTTGGCAATCCTGAAGAGGATGGGTTCTTTTTCAATAGGTTTCTTGAGGAAAAACGTGGCCAGAACAGGCATCAACGTCAGAGCGCACAAAAGAGAGCCCGCCATG
>JAJRYU010000719.1 GCA_024275615.1 Planctomycetota bacterium | reverse complement strand
GAGGCCGTCGATTTGGATGGAGGCATCAACAAGAGATTTTTTCTCGTGGTAGTAATTGGCTGCGTTGATCTCATATATTTTCACCAAGAGCATCTTTACGTTCTTGATCTCTGCGTCGATACGGACCGCTTCATTGGCACTGAGGAACTGCCTATTCTCTTCGAGAATCCTGATCTCAACTCTCTCTTTTAGGGCTTCATAGTAGGTGGGATCGTCGAGCATGGAGTACCAACGCTCCATGTCACCAATGCCGGCCAGTATCTTGGTTTCTGCCAATGTTCGTTTCAGGTACCGTTCAGAAACCCATGCAGCGTAGGGACGAATCGACTCCTCGGTCTTAAAGAAATGCTCGAAATAGCGTCGGACAAGGGCGTCGGTATTCGTGATCGCTGGGAAGATTGTCCCAAACTGGCGGTTCTTGTCGACGATTTTTCCTTCGTGGGTTGGCTGGCGATAGTATTTTCGATTGACGTATCCCGATGTGTGCGGCAAACGCAAGAACCGAAGGAAGCGTTCCTTGTCGAAGTGTCCCATTCTTGCTTCGTCCGCCAAACGATGGAAGAGAACATGAGCCTTGAATGAATTTTGGCTGGCATCGAGGCGTTGTGCGAAAGACTCAAGCCGTCTGAGATAAGCTGATCGCGCCTTTGATTCTGGGGCTGCCAATTCGTCCATCGAGGGCCTCAAGAGTGTGGCATAACGCACAATGAAATCGTTGTCTTGAAGCAGACTTGGCATGAGCTGGATGCATGCATCCAGTTGTTCCAAGGTAAGTTGATTGTGGATTCTGAGACTGCCGAAACCGGGGCCGTGTTTTGTCTTTAGGTCTCGGACGACGAGATTCACAAGGTTGGGGAAATCAGGGACTCGGAGTCTGCGCAAGAGTTTGTTCTGCAATGAGGACGAGAGCTTTGCTGACGCCAAGGTTCTTAGGCCTCGATCGGTGAAACCGCGGAGTCTCTTTGGATAGTCCTCAAAGGCCCTGGCAATCCATGCACCGAGAGACAAGAATGCTGGATCAAGACGGCTTGGTAAGTCCAGTTCCTCGCGATTGACAAGGCGCTGATGATTCAGTTTTGGTTTGAGTTTTTGTTTAAGAAACTCTGTGCTGGCAATTGGGGCTTCGTTGTAGCGCAACAACGCTTGACGATATTCGATCTCCATGACGCGAATGTCTGCTCCGTAACGAGAGATCCAAGTCTTGAGGATCTGATCAACGGCGCTCCAGTCCTGGGCGTGCTGTCTTTCAAGGCAACTAAAATAGTAGAATTCGGGGCTGCCCGGAATGAGCTGTGCCAAAGTCTTGGCCCGATCTGACGCCAGAGCGAAGGTCTCTTCGAAACCAGTAGAATTGCTTTGAGCCAAGCTCCCCGTGACCAACGTGAGACAAATCAAGACGCCACAGCACCAATCCAAGAGTCGTTTTCGCATGATTTTCCTTTTGCTCGATTCGTCCGCAGGCGATGGTAATCGGCACCGCCGACAGGCCGCACTGCCACATTGTGACGCCAGCGAAGTGCAATCGTTCAAGGAATTTGAAATCTTCGCCAGATTTTGAGAATTGCCGCTCTGGAGTTCAGGGCTCAGTGCCAACGGATTTCTGCTATTCTGATCAGAAAACTCGGAGAACGGAGAAAGTAATATGAATCAACTCAGCGAAACTCTGAAACGTGTTCTCTTTGTCGGCGGCCATGGGTTCATTACCGCAATTGACAAAGTAACTGGGGACGAAATTTGGCGTACCAGCTTGAAAGGAAGCGGTTACGGATTTGTCAACATACTGATAGAAGACAATCGCATCATTGCCGCATCTGGCGGCAAGCTCTATTGCCTTGCACCAGAACAAGGCGAGCTGCTTTGGACAAACTCGATGTCAGGGTTGGGCTATGGCATCTACTCTCTGGCCACAGTTGAAAACCCAAGCCCACCCTCAACCGCAGCGATCGCCAGTCAGAATGCCAAGAGCCAGGCAAGTTCTAACTCGAGAACGACCTGATTCACTTGGTGATCAAAAGTGCTTTTCTGGGAAAAAAGGGGGTTGCCAATCGGCGTAGGGGACGGGACCCTCGTGACGCAATAGGTCGGCTAACACCGGCCTCGACTCTTCAATCGGCAGCGTCTTGAGCGTGAATTGAGACTCTGACAAGCAAAAATGGAGGAACTCGGCGAGAGCCGGTTTCGTGTGCGTGTCTTGAGTGAGGTCGATCATGCGATGGAGTCGATCGGGATCGAAATGGAATTTCCAATAGTTGTCTTGAATGATGGAACGAATCTCTTGAGGGGCAATCTCGGTGAACCACTCGTCTTTTGATGGTACGTTGGAGAATCCAAGGCCCTGCGCCATCTTTCCATTGGTAAGTTCTTTCACTTGTTCGCGAATGGGCGTGCCTTCGAAGGGCTGGACATGAAACATGAGAGCGATATGTGCTTTTGAAGCGGCAAGATAGTCCAGAGTCAGCTGCATCTCGTCGCGAGTTTCCGTCGGGAATCCAAGCATGACAAAAGTCGAAGTAAAGATGCGGTATTGGTCTGACAAGTCAATTGCACGGGACAGTCTATCGAGTTTGTTGTGTTTCTGGACGAGTTTCTGAATCCGCGGTGAAGCGCTTTCGATTGCGAGTGCCCAATGATAGGTCCCAGCTTGTTTCGCCGCCGCGACGAATTCCTCGGTGATTAGATCGCCTCGCAACCCGTTGGGAAAGGCAAATGCAAGGTCCCATCCGCGCCTACTAACTTCCTCAAAAAAGGCGATGGACCGCTTGCGGTCGGCGTTGAAAATATCGTCAATGATCTGAAATTCTGTGACGCCGTGGTTCTCCATCAAGAACTCCATCTCGGCAAAAACATTATCCAGACTGCGCTTGCGAACAGACTTCCCAAAATGATCATGGCAATAGGTACAGCGAAAATAGCACCCTCTCGTTGTGAAAAGAGAAGTCGATTTTCCCTTAGCACGCAAGCCGGTCATGGTCTTGAATTTCTGATACGCATCGATGTCGATTCCGGTGTAGTCGGGAAACTCGATCGAGTCCAGGTCAGTGATCAAGGGTCGCGCCGATGTACCTTCGGGGCCATGTGGCCCTTGCCAGAAGACACCAATTACGTCTTTGCCATCTTTGCCAAGAAGTCTCTGTTCGACGAATTCGACGAAGTTGATTTCACCTTCTAGCGGGATG
>JAJRYU010000718.1 GCA_024275615.1 Planctomycetota bacterium | reverse complement strand
GGCTTCCCCGACGATTATTTTGTGGAGTTTTAACAGGTGAACAACATCCCGGGAAGCGTAACTCAATTGCTTTTCACTCAAGGGCCTCCTTAACCAGTTGCTGTGTTGTGAAGATTTATGAACAATAGTCGATCATTAATGCTTTTTTGGCGCAACTGATAGCGACGCTCTAAATCCAGATAATAGGATTGATTGAGGAGCCACCAGTTTTGCCACGAAACTTCATCAACCCGTTGGCCCAACGATCCGGTTGTACCACCACGTCGACCACGACCGGGTAGAGTCGAAGCTCCACCACCGCCGCCGCCACCGGCTGGAGTCGCGCCTGGACCGCTGCCGCCAAATCCACCGGGTGGATTGGTGCCGCCGCCCCCTGTCGTTCCACCACCACCATTGGTGCCGTTGTTACCACCGTCTCCTGTGGTGCCACCGGGTTTGCCATGTCCTGCAGCCCCATCTGTGGGCTGATCACTAGGGTCTCCGCCGGGTTTGCCGACTCCGCCAGGAGCCCTCCCCCCTTGCCGACCAATGCCAGCTGGTGAAATAGTGCCGTTGTTGCGTCTTGTGTCGGCCGTCGAAGAAGGCCTTCCTCTGTCGCCACCTGTTGGGCGATCGACAACGGGAGGTGCGGTTTGGGCAACAGCAACACGTGCAAGCGCTATTGAGGTCACCAAGACCAAACAAAATTGAACGAGTGCGTGGATTGACTTTTTCATGGCTAGGTCCTCCCGGACCACCCCACAACAGGATGCGTCCGACTTTTCTGCCTGTTTTTGGCACAGGCGACTACTATGATCATAGAAAAGAAGCGCAAACGTCGTTCCCGAAGTCTTTTTTTGATCCCGAATCTCAAGAATTTGGGCTCCTGGTATCGACTCTGCCTTCCCACACCAGCACACTGGATCAACCCAAATCACATAACTGATTTATTTACAATAACTTAAAGAAATTCATGCCATAGTATGGGCGTTCTTTCCGGTCCAAGGACACCCGGTCACGCATAGACACATGGAATGGTCTTTCAGCCAGTGCACTTGTAATGCCTGACGCCAATCTTGGAATTGTTCGGATTCGCACACAGGGGCATTCGGCCGCAGCGTTACCAACAGGTAACATGCACACAAGAAACGCTTAGGAGTTCTTCCCACAAACCATGGCCCCCTAGCCGGTTAGCCAGGACGACTCAGAAAAACGAGAAGCGGCACTCTGTCATCTTCGTTCTACCATCGCCGACACGGTGTCGATTTTCTTGCACCCGATCGCCACTCCAAGACATCAGAATTGGAACAAGGTGTGCGCGAATTGAAGCGGGCAGGAGACGTCCCTATACTGCGCCGGGCCCGAGAATCGATATGAACACAGGGAAACATGATGAGCCGAGTCGATGGCCGTGAGCTAGATCAACTACGCCCTCTTAAACTGACACCTCATTTCATTGACACGGCTGACGGTTCGGTCTTTGTTGAGTGGGGCAAGACACGAGTGATTTGCACGGCCATGGTCGAAAACCGTGTGCCTCCTTTCTTGGTCAACACCGGATTAGGTTGGGTCAGCGCCGAATACGGCATGCTGCCTGGCTCAACAGACCGTCGCAAACAAAGAGACGGTCGTCGAGGCGGCCAGGTAGACGGCAGGACTATTGAGATTCAAAGAATCATCGGCCGGGCACTCAGAGCCGTTATCAACCAAAAGAACCTAGGCCAGAGGACGATTTGGCTGGACTGCGACGTCATCCAAGCTGACGGAGGCACCAGGACCGCGTCCATAACCGGGGCCTACATCGCTCTGTATCTCGCCGTCAAAAAGCTGCTCGAGGCCCGAGTCATCAAGAAGGACCCTCTCACGGGAGGCGTGGCGGCTGTGAGCGTGGGCATCGTTGACGGAAAACCACACCTCGATTTGTGCTACGAAGAAGATAGTCGAGCCGACGCCGACTTTAATTACGTCATGTCACATGAAGGTGGCATTATTGAGGTCCAAGGAAGCGCGGAGAAATCGCCCGTGCGCCCCGAGTTGTTCTCGGCTTGCCATCAACTCGCTGAAAAAGGGCTCAAAGAACTAATGGGAATGCAAAATACCGCCCTCATTGGCACTCTTTGAGAAAAACCATGAGTCCACGCCATTTCGTCATCGGTTCGAAGAACCCCAAGAAAGCCGAAGAAATGCAGGCCATCTTGGCCGACTGTGGCGTCCACATTGTGACGGTAGGCGAATTACGCCCAGACATCGAAAGTCCCGAAGAAACCGGCACAACTTTTCAAGAGAATGCTGCCCTGAAAGCCATGTATTTCGCCAGTGCAACCGGGCACATTTGCATCGCCGATGATTCAGGTTTGGAAGTGGATGCCTTAAATGGCGCACCGGGGGTTTACTCATCACGATTCGCTGGCAAGGACGGCGACGACGAGGCAAACAATCGCAAGCTACTCCAAGAACTGGATGGCCTGCCGGAATCCAAACGCGGGGCACAATTCCGCACCGTCATTTGCCTTGCCGTTCCAGGCCAGATCATGCTGATGGCAGAGGGCGTCGTGCGCGGGCGCATTTTGGAGGCGCCACAGGGAGAAGGAGGATTCGGCTATGATCCACTTTTCTTTTTTCCTGAATTTGACGCCACCTTCGCTCAAGTGCCGGCGCAGAAAAAAGCGCTCGTTTCCCACCGCGGCAAGGCTCTCGCCAAGCTCAAGTGCGACATACCCAGTTTCATCAATATCTTTGAGAATCGTCACAACTTCTGATGTCGAGCGCACGCCAACAGGCCCAACTCATTCGCAACTTCTGCATCATCGCCCACATCGATCATGGCAAGTCTACGCTTGCGGACAGAATCTTGGAGATTTCCGGAACGGTCAACGAAAGGGATCGACGGGACCAGATGCTCGATGACATGGATTTGGAACGAGAGCGAGGCATCACCATCAAGGCCAAGGCCGTCGAGATCAACTGGACAAAAGATGGAGTCGACTATTTGATCCACTTGATCGACACGCCCGGACACGTCGATTTTAGCTATGAAGTCTCTCGCGCCATGGCTGCCTGCGAGGGTGCCCTGCTCTTAGTTGACGCCGCCCAAGGCGTGGAAGCCCAAACAGCGGCCAATGCCTACTTAGCGATCGAAGCGAATCTTGAGATCATTCCCGTCCTCAACAAACTCGACTTGCCAACGGCACGGCCCGACGAAGTTTGCGAAGAAATAGAACACGTGTTGGGCCTTCCCACAGACGAAGTGCGGCACATCTCCGCCAAGAGCGGCCAGGGCGTTGTTGAGCTTCTCGACGTTTTGGTCGACACATTCCCGCCACCGACAGGTGATCCTGACTCCAGTCTTCGGGCCATGGTCTTTGACTCTCACTTCGACGACTATCGCGGCGTCATCGTCTATATTCGCGTCGTTGATGGAACGATCAAAAGACGTGATCGCATCAAGATGTGTGGTAGTGGCAAGAGTTATGAAGTTCTGGAACTGGGCAAATTTCGGCCTCAGATGGTCGCCACCGAGAAGATGATTGCTGGCGAAGTTGGCTATTTGATTTGTAACATCAAAACGATTCATGACATCAAGGTCGGCGACACGATTGCCCACGTAAAAGACGACGTGGAAGCGCTGGCCGGTTACGAAGAGCCGGTCTCCTATGTTTTTTGTGGCATCTATCCAGCAACTGCCGGAGACTACGACGGGCTACGAAGAGCCTTGGGTCGTCTCCATCTGAACGACGCCTCCTTCAACTTCGTCCCCGAGACTTCTGACGCTCTCGGTTTCGGTTTCCGCGCCGGCTTCTTGGGTTTGCTTCACATGGAGATCATCCAAGAACGCTTGGAACGAGAATCGGGCATTGACGTAGTCCAGACGCCCCCCAATGTCACTTACACGTTGACCCACAAAGATGGCCGCGAAGAAATGATCGCTAGCCCATCGAAATTGCCAACCGATGGCAGCATTAGCGAGATCGCCGAGCCCATTGCCGACGTCAGCATGATCGTGCCACACACTGCTATTGGCTCGCTCATGAAACTCTGTAGCGAACGTCGCGGCGTATTCGTGCGCACCGACTACCTCGGAACAACTCGAGTTCTTTTGCAATACAAGTTGCCCCTAGCCGAAATCATTTTTGACTTCTACGATCGTCTCAAGAGCGCGACGCGGGGTTTCGGCACGATGGACTATCATGTCACTGGGTATCAGGCTGCCAATTTGGTGAAGCTCCGTATCCTCGTCAATGGTGTCGATGTCGATGCCCTCAGCTTTATCGTCCACCGGGATGTCGCTGAAAGACGCGGCCGACAGATCTTGGAAAAGCTCAAGACTGAGATTCCTCGCCACATGTTTGAGGTACCTCTGCAAGCTGCCGTGGGCGGGAAGATTATTGCTCGCGAGTCGATTCGGGCCATGCGCAAGAATGTCACGGCCAAATGCTACGGCGGCGACATCAGCCGCAAGCGTAAGCTGTTGGAAAAACAAAAAGCTGGCAAGCGTCGTATGAAGACTGTGGGTAACGTTGAGATTCCACAAGAAGCATTTTTTGCTGCACTCAAACTGGACAGGGAAAAATGACGGACCCCTCGCATGAAGAATTCGTCGAGGAAATCCTCCCCATCAGGCATTTGGAGCCCAAAGAAAACCCGATGATGCGCGACCTCATTGAGAGTTTCGCTTTTGCCATCATCATGGCCCTAGTCATCAAGAGTTTCTTGGCCGAGGCCTATAAAGTCCCGACGGGTTCAATGGAACCAACCATTCACGGCGCCAGAGAAAATGGTGACCGTATTTTGGTCGATAAACTAGCGAACCTCATTCGCGACCCCAAAAGGTGGGAAATCTGGGTATTCCAATATCCAAACAACCGCCAAGTCAATTACGTGAAACGGATCGTAGGCGTCGGGCCAGAGAGTATTTCTCTGATCAACGGCGATGTCTACACGGCACCATATGGAACAACGGACACCGTGTTGCGCTTGCTCTTCGACCAAGGCAAGTTGAAAATTCAGCGAAAACCCCAAGCCGCGCAAGACGCGATATTCGCGCGCTATC
>JAJRYU010000717.1 GCA_024275615.1 Planctomycetota bacterium | reverse complement strand
CATCAGCTTGTTCTTTCGAAGCGGCCGCGATCTCGGCAATGAGATCGTTGACTTTGCTGGACCCTTCGAAAATCTCTGTGAGCAGTTCTCCCACCTTGTTTGAGATGGAGACGCCGGAATCGGCGTTCTTTACGGCACCAGCGATGAGGCGAGCCGTGTCCTTTGCGGCTTCGGCTGACCTTTGTGCCAAAGAACGGACTTCTTCGGCGACCACGGCAAAATCCTTACCAGCGTCACCGGCACGCGCAGCTTCTACTGCGGCATTCAAGGCCAAGAGGTTGGTCTGAAAAGCAATTTCTTCGATGGTCTTGACGATGGCTGCGGTCTCGTCGCTTGAGCTCTTGATCGCGTTAATCGCCTCTTGCATTTCGGTCATGGTGTCTTGACCAGTCTTGGCGGATTCCTGGGCGTTGGCCGCTAAAGACCTTGCTTCGGAAGAATTATCCGCGTTTTGATGCGTCATGGATGTCATTTCTTCCAAAGACGCTGAGATCTCCTCGATGGCGCTTGCCTGAGTGCTTGCGCCTTCCGCGAGCTTTGTCGCGCCTTCGTTAATGGTCTCAGCGGCGATGGCAACGTCACTTGCTGAGCGCCCGACTCTTCCGATGACGCTCTCCATGCTGCCGAGGGCACTATTGAATTGGTTTTGGATCTCCTCAAAATCACCTTGATATTCGCCGTCAAAACGCGATGTCAGGTCGTTCTCTGCCAAGGAGCCAATGACCTCCTTGATGGAATCCAATGGTCTGACGAAGGAATCAACAACGTCGTTCACGCCCACCAACATTTCTTTGAATGCCTCCGTGACCTTACTGACGTCGCCGCGGACGGCTAAGTCACCTCTACTAACTGCAGCGATGACCTTTTTGATTTGGTCGCGGTAGGCTTCCCGATCATTGAGGTCCAACCACTGCACTCCGACGCCAACAAAGTTGCCTTCACTGTCATGCAAGGGCAAAGCGGTGACACCAAAGTGTAGGCCTGCCAACTGCAAGGTGCTGGTGACAGGGAGGTTCCTCGGATTGCCAAGAATCCCCCTTTGATGGGCAGGATTGGCGTGAAAGTCATCAATGCAACGACCATTCAAGTTGTTTGCGTCAAACCCGGGGAAGGCCTTTTGGAGTTGACTTTGATACTGGCTCAGCATCTTGATCACCGCCGGGTTACAATAGGTGATGTTCATGTCGAGATCAGCAGTCATGAACATCGCTTCACAGTTGGCCAACATGGAATCTTGTCGTGCCGCCTGTAGAGCAAGAGATTTTTGCACTCCGATTTCAGCCCATTCGAGGCTGTAACCGACGAGATCGCCGGCATCTGATCGAGCTTCCGATATCGACAGACTGAATTCCAATGGACCGATGACGATTTCTGCTCTCAAGGGCCATGCTCGGTTTTCTGCCAAGATTCTCCGTTGGTGCGCTGGGTTCTTGTGAAAACTGTCAATGTTGGCACCCAAGACCGCATTGATGTCAAAACCTGGGAATGCGGTTTGGAAGACATCTAAGTGCTCGGAAAGAAGAGCAATGCTTGCCTGGTTGACTTGTGTGACATTGAGATCGCTATCGACGCAGATGACTGGGTTCATCGAGTGATCGCGAAGGGCCCCAGCCACGGCAGCATCGGCCATTTGTGCGCGTTTGTTGCAGAGGTTGGTAAGCATCTGAGAGGCGACGGTGAATGCAGAGACACAGTCAGCGTCACAGTGAGATTCTTCCGAAGCTAAAAATTCAAAGACAGCTTCGATTCCCGCGTCGCTTGCGACAGGAACAAGTACAGTGGCGCAAAGACCCGATGCAGCCGCTGAAGCATGCCGTGGGCTGTGGACCAAGTTCGAAAGTTCGGCAACAACCGGGGTTCCGCCTTGAATCATTTCCAGCCAAGGGCCAGGAGTTGCCGTTGCCGGCATGACCTCAAATCCAGGGGCTGATTGGCCATGCCGAAGCTTAATTTCCTTGGGGTTTCCAAGTTCATCGCATTGCCAGAGGAGACCTGAGGAAAACGCGAAAGAACTGGCCATGGCCCCGAAAGCCTCGGCGATCGGGTCAGCACTGCTTTCGCCTTGCGACAAGCTCATGAAGAAATTGCAGAGAGTCTGAATCCCGGCACTGCTATTTAATGTGGCTCCTGAGGAGCTATGAGTGGAACTGGCTGACATCGTTTTCTTCCCTTTTTCTCGGTTCTTCCCTTGTTCGTTTGTGGCGTGGCGCGCGTGATGCGCCTAACTGCCGTCTTGTCCAACCCCTAGGTCTTCTGATGTGAGTACGTCTTCGATTTCGAGGAGGATCTTCACGGTGTCGTCCATTTTTGCGATACCACGAATGAATCGGCACTCGAGACTTCCGCCGAAAGACGGAGCGAGTTCAATGTCGTCTTCCGCGATGTCGAGAACCTCGCAGACGCTGTCGACGATGGTGCCGATTTGAATCAGGTTGCCTTGATGTTCGGCATCAATAACGATGATGCAGGTCTCATCCGTGTCGGCTGCCGTCGACAAACCGAATTTGATTCTGATGTCGAGGACGGGGATGATTTTCCCTCGGAGGTTGATCACTCCACGAACATGCTCGGGAGTCTTTGGAACCTCGGTGACGCTCATGAGCCCGATGATCTCGCGCACCTTGAGGATTTCGACGCCATACTCTTCGTTGCCAAGCTTGAATGTGAAGTACTTGCCGCCCAAGGTGCGTGCTGCTACAGGCGCGGAGTTGCCTACTTCTGACATGTTTTTGATACCTCATCTGTTTTGCCGAGCGAGACTCGTTTGTGCTCAGGCTTCTTGGGTATCGGCGATGAATTAACCAGTTCTTAATTAAATCTTGGTTTTCTGTGCCCGCCGTGGAATGGGAATTCCTCAGAATCGCTGTGAGTGGCTGCAAGCGCTAGCAAAGTGATTTTTGGCCTATTGGAGTTTGATGAAGGTGCACCTTTTCAAATCTTCATGTTGCCCTCTTGAAGCAAGGTCCGGGTGCAAGACCATTTGGGGGAACTCTATAGATTGCCAAGGAAAAGGATCCATCAAGGACGGGTATTCGCTTTCTGAAAGACAGAGATCCTCGACAATAGCTTGTCACCAGCGCGGCTTTCAATTGTTGCCAAGCTCCATCGTCTTCATCGAGAAAGCCTAACTCGCACGGGCTAGTCCATCACTGGACGCGACACCACGTCGAGAGCTACCGGTGGACGCGCCATGTTCGTCTTGTGGCGCGATGTGCGTATTCCGAACACGGAGTGATATTCACGTCTCGTTGTTGCTGATGGACCTGGCGCAGAGGGCAGAGCTCATCAACGTTTCGACACTATGGCATCTTCTAACCCGTCGATAGACAATCACTTAGGATGAGGAACGAAGACTGACCGCGAGCTTGGCTTGGGTCGGATTAGTTCTCGGTATGGCATGCTCATTGCGTCGGAGTTCGATCTTGGATCTTTTTACACCGGAGTATTCCCCATGTTGTTCTCTCTTCGCTGTCTAGCCATTGTCACCGTTTTCGCGTCCATAACTGTCGGTCAAACATGGCAAACACAAGCTACATTTCCGACCAATGGCATGCCTCGGAGCCTCGGGGCGGCGGTGAATACGGGTTCGCAGATCTTCCTGCTTGGTGGGACGCCTTTTGACAGTGGCGGCAACGGTGCCGCTCACTTGCTGCAAAACGGGAGCTGGGTGGCGACGACCGCGACGGAGGGCATGTTCTATGGTGTCGGCGCAGCCATTGATAATCTTGGGCGCATCATTGTTTTCGCTGGTATTGATCCAAGCAATGGTGACCCCGGGGACGGCTATTCCTGGACGATTGCTGACGGCAACAATGGCGGCATTAGCTCACGTTCCAGTAGCGCTCCAGCGGGTCTTTTCGCTGTGGCGACGGATTCTTCAGCTCTGGTTTACTCCCTGGGGGGTGGGCCGGGATCAAACCCGACCTCCGGGAACGCCAATAGTACACAAGTGGAACGCTACGACGGCGCCGCTGACCAATGGTCCGTTTTGGCCCCGATGCTGTCACCCGTGGCTGATGCTTGCGCCTGCTATGACGGCCTAGGGCACATCTTGGTGTTTGGTGGTTTTGATGCCAGCGGCGTTCGGACCGCAAACGTCGCTCAATATGACATCGCCACCAATTCCTGGTCTGACACTGTCGTTCCCAATATGTCCATGCCTTTATCAGGCGCACGTGCGGTCCTTGGCGCCGACGGTCGAGTCTATGTGATCGGCGGTTCGAATGGGACCTTGCTCAATTCAACATTGATCCTCGATCCAACAACAGCGACTTGGTCCTCGGGGCCGAGCATGTCGACGGCTCGAGAGCATTTTGGCTGTGTGCTTGACAACAATGGGAACATCCTCGTCTTGGGCGGAACCACAACGAACACATCGGAATCCTTGTTTACTCCCACCTGCCCCAGCATCACACGAGATCCGTCCCAGGCCGAAGGATTCCTCGACCAGAGTTTTGGTTTTGACGTTGGAGTCAGTGGCACGGGCCCTTTCACTTACCAGTGGTTCAAAGACGGTATTGCTCTTGTCGATGGCGTGACAGCCACGGGGAGCACCGTTGTTGGAGCCAACGAAGATCGTCTGGGGATCGTCAAGCCGGGTTTCTCTGACTTGGGCGCTTACGCTTGCCAAGTGAACAATGCCTGCGGCTCGACTGTGAGTGCGACGGCATCGGTAACTTTGAAGAATGCTTCGCAGGTTCCAGGAACTTTCATATTCACCAATCTCCACCCGGGCGGCGCGGATAGCTCAAGGGCCCTGTCAGTTGATGGCGGCAATATCGGTGGCTCGGCGAATTTCCTGCATCCAACCTACGGCTATTTGGGACATGCTTTTTCTTGGGATGCGGCGACAGGAGTTGGTCAAGATCTGACTCCTGCCAATTCGGTTGGCGGAGGAATAAACGATGTCAAGAATGGTACCTTGGCAGGTTGGTGGTGGTGGCCTTATTCGACACCGCAGGGAATAGGCTACTACAGGCATGCTTGCGTTTGGGAGAACAATGGCGCGACCCACATAGACGTACAACCGACAAGTTGGGAGATTGGCACGTTGCTCGGAACAGATGGATCCCATCACGTTGGCAATCTCGTCTATTCAGACGGCTACCCAACACAGTATGGTGCCTTCTACTGGCCGACCTCCACGCTGGCCAACTTTCGACTCGATCCAGTTGGACACACAACGACTCAAGTCTATGCCATTGAAATGGCTGGGAGTTTGGCGCCTCGGGGACGAGCTACAACACGCGCCATGCTGGGAAGTGGTTTGGTGCCACGAGAGAATTCTCGGACATGAACCCGATTGGCGCCACAACAAGTCAGATAAGTAGTGCTGCCGACGGTCAACAAGTGGGCAGCGCCACGATCGGCGGTATTTCTGTCGCCGGTTACTGGAGCAATAGCGGCGGAAGTTTCGTTTCCCTTGCGCCATCCACGTTCACCAACATAAGCGTCACCGACACGGAAGCCGGACTTCAGGTTGGGACGCTCGATGGCAAAGCGACTCTTTGGCGCGGTACGCCGGGGAGCGCCATTGACTTGCACGCTTTGGTTCCGGCGGGATATTCAGCTTCGCGCGCTGAAGGAATCGATGTCGCAGCGGATGGTACAGTGACCATCGTTGGCCAGGGCTTGAATCAGACTTTGCTTCGTTGGGAAGCGATGTCCTGGCAAGGGACAGTCGACTTGCTAACCCAAGACACAACGCAAATCTCGGCGTCGGCCGGAGCGGTTTTTCACTTGTACGTCAATGGCGATCCTCAATGGGCCAATCGGGTCTACGCCATTGTTGGTTCGGCAAACGGGAGTGTTCCTGGAATCTTGATTGGCAACAACCAACTTCTTCCCCTTAACCCCGACTTCTATTTGGACTACATGGTTACGACGCCAAACGACTGGATCGTGCCCTCCTTGGGTTACCTGGACAGCAGCGGCCGCGCGGCCGCCACAGCGACATTGCCAGCAGGCGCCATTTACGTTGCAGGGCAAGTCTTTCTCAATCACGCGGTCGTGATTCTCACCGCTAACGGGAGTGGTTTTGAGGTCATCAGTGACGCGGTGCCTTTGGTGATTGTATTTTGATCAATCTGAAATAGACCACGACAGCTCTCACCAAGAACCTAACCATCCTGGTCGTAAGGTCGGGTTCTTGGTTTTCTCATGCCTGATCATCTGACTCAGTTTCGACAACGCTCCAGCCATTCTCTTCGATGAGAAGCTCACCATGGGGGTGATCCGGGAATCAAACATTCCCCGGATTGACTCCTCTCACCTTTGTCGGTATTATCCCAGTCGATAATGTTCCATAAGATGTTGTTGCGTAACGGGATAGGGCCTGTCACTCGGCCCGAGGTTGAGCCATGATCGAAAAGGTGGACCACATTGGCATTGCCGTAAGCAATTTGGATGAAGCTCTTGCCGTCTATCGCGACACCTTAGGGCTTACATTCTGCGGCACAGAAGTTGTCGCTGAGCAAAAAGTGCGTGTTGCCAAGTTGAAGGGGGGCGAAGACACCATCGAACTTTTGGAGCCCACTGGGCCGGATTCGCCGATCGCGAAGTTCTTGGCCAAGAGAGGCCCCGGCATTCATCATCTTTGTTTGGCCGTTGATGACATTGAGCAGACCTTGGAACGTTTCAAAGCTAAGGGGATGCGCCTGATCGATGAGAGTCCCAGGATTGGCGCTGGGGGATGCCGCATCGCATTCGTGCACCCTCAGAGTACCGGTGGCGTGTTGATTGAGTTGAGCGAGAAGAACGAATCATGAGTCAAGAAGACAAGATAAGCCGCCTCCACGAGATGCGCGAATTGGCCAAACTTGGTGGCGGCGAAGCTCGAATCGAAGCCCAGCATGCCCGTGGGCAATTGACTGCAAGAGAACGAGTCGAATTATTGCTTGATGCCGGTACATTCGTCGAACTCGACATGTTTGCCCAGCACCGCTGCCGGGACTTTGGTCTGGAGAAGCAAGAGTTTTTGGGTGATGGTGTTGTTTGTGGCTACGGCAAGATCGACGGCCGTTTCACCTACGTCTATGCCCAAGACTTCACTGTGTTCGGGGGTTCGTTGTCCGAGACTCATGCAGCCAAGATCTGCAAGGTCATGGATTTGGCGCTCAAGGGTGGCAAGCCGGTGATCGGCTTGTGCGATTCTGGCGGCGCGCGAATCCAAGAGGGTGTCGTAAGTTTGGGGGGGTATGCTGACCTTTTCCTCCGCAACACTCTAGCAAGTGGCGTGATTCCGCAGCTATCCGTGATCATGGGACCCTGTGCCGGCGGCGCCGTCTATTCACCGGCTATCACCGATTTTGTCACCATGGTAGAGAATACCAGCTACATGTTCATCACCGGTCCTGACGTTGTGAAGACAGTCACTCATGAAGACGTGACACGCGAGGAATTGGGTGGCTCGAAAGCCCACAACTCGAAGAGTGGCGTCGCCCATTTCTCGGCAAAAACGGATGCCGAGGCGATCGCCTTGACGCGAGAATTGTTCAGTTATCTTCCTCTCAACAACATGGAGGACGCACCGCGCAAGACTTGCAAGGACCCCGTTGATCGCGCCGATGTGGCCCTCGATTCCATGGTCCCAGAGAATCCAAACAAACCTTATGATATTCGCGATGTCATCAAGGGAATCACGGACAACGCAATCCTCTTTGAGGTCATGCAAAGCTGGGCCATGAACATTGTCATCGGTTTCGCAAGGCTTGACGGTCGCGTTGTTGGCATTGTCGCCAACCAACCGGCGGTATTGGCAGGTTGCCTCGATATCGATGCCTCCGTCAAGGGGGCGCGTTTTGTGCGCTTCTGCGATGCATTCAATATTCCCCTTGTCACCTTCGAAGATGTCCCAGGTTTCTTGCCTGGCGTTTCACAAGAGCATGGGGGTATTATTCGCCATGGTGCAAAATTGCTTTATGCCTACTGCGAGGCAACAGTCCCCAAGATCACAGTCATCACCCGCAAGGCCTATGGTGGTGCCTACGATGTTATGAATTCGAAACACGTTCGCGGTGACATGAACTTTGCTTGGCCTTCGGCTCAGATCGCCGTCATGGGAGCCAAAGGGGCGGTTGAGATCATTTTCAGGAAGAAGCTCAAGGGAGCCGAAGACCCAGAAGCCGCCCTGGAGGAGCTGGTTAGCGATTATGAAACCAGATTCAATAACCCCTATGTCGCAGCGGCCCACGGATATGTTGACGAAGTCATTGAGCCGTCCAAGACTCGGCAAAGACTGATTCAATCGCTTGAGCTCCTGGAAAACAAGCGCGACGAAAACCCATCGAAGAAACACGGCAACATTCCTCTGTGAGATGCTCATGTTTAAGAAGGTCCTGATTGCAAACCGTGGTGAAATCGCGATCCGAGTGATTCGTGCTTGCCATGCTCTCGGCATCCAAAGTGTCTTAGTTTATTCGAAGGCTGATCGGTTGAGTCGTGCTGTTCGCCTTGCCGACGAAGCCTATTGCATTGGTGAGCCCGAGGCTGCTCTCAGCTATCTTGATGGTGAGAAGATTCTCGCTGTCGCGAAACAAAGTGGTGCTGAGGCCATTCATCCAGGGTACGGATTCCTCTCCGAGAATGCCGACTTTGCTCGGGCAGCGATTGCGCAAGGTATCGTCTTCATCGGTCCGAACCCTAACGCCATCGACGAGATGGGTGACAAGATCAACTCACGCAAACTGATGATAAATGCTGGTGTTCCTGTTATCCCCGGGATCGAACGTGATTCCT
>JAJRYU010000003.1 GCA_024275615.1 Planctomycetota bacterium | reverse complement strand
GCTGTCGAACGAAAGAAGCGTTGAAGTAAGGGGTGGCGAGACCATAGAAATCCTCGCCGTACATCGTCGCGAGAATCTTGATTCCCTTAGCAGAATGCTCCAACGACGTGGCGAGCATTCCTTGTCGCTCATTGAGCCGAGCGAGTGAGATATAGACAGCTGCAGTTTTTTGATGAAGGTGTGGCAACTCCGCCCTGCACAAGTATAGAGCTTTCTTGAGGAACTTGTCTGCCTCATGCCAATCGTTGCCATCGCCACACAATTCTCCCAAAAGTTGGTATGCGCGGATGAGACGTGGATGGTCTGGCCCAAGTCGTTCGAGTTCGAACTTCAGGAGGCTCCTTCCCATGTTGACGACTCTTTGCGCTTTATCACGATTGGAACTTCTTTGTGATCGTATTTGGACAAACCAGTTGTGACTAATTGCGAGAGATCTACCACGTGCTTTTACCTCGTCCTTCTTGCGTCCAAGACGGTTCAGATAGTTGGCGTAATTCTCCAAATCAGGAACTGAATCCGGGTGTCTCGCCAAGAACTTCTCAGTGGTCTTGGCAAACGCCGCATAGTCTTCTGTGGAAAGATCATATTCCCATTCCAGGTACTTCAACGGCAAGAAGGAAAGGCGCGAGTTTAGCTTCACCTTCTTGGCGACTTCGGCAACGAACCGTTCGACTTCCTTGGTCGTTCCACCCCAACGCGGCAACATGTAGAAGGCCATGTTGTAGTGAGCGAACTCATGACCCGGCGAACAAACGATGGCCTTCTCAAAATTGGCAACAATCTCACGTCGAAGCCCCAGTGCGTTGTTCGCCAGCATCAAACCCACGTAGACTTCTGCGTCCGTGGGGTTAAGCTCCGCTGCGCGTTTGAAGGCTTTCTTGGCGCTCAACATGTGTGATTTGTAGAGTTGCCAACCACGATCGCTCACAGTGTCGGCGTAACCACCCCCTCTGGCTGCTTGTCCGCGGTCGGATTCCATATGACCCAAAAGAAGAAGTGGGAAATGGCACTTTGGTTTGGCCTTGATCCAGGCGCCGATTTGTTTGGGATAGTAGACTTCTTCCGTGAGCGCCTGGATCAAACGTCCGTACGCTGAGTGGTCGCCAGAGACGATGGTATGTTTCTTGAGCGCTTGATTTAGAGTTGACTCCAACTTGGCAAAACTGCCGTCGTGGAGAAGCCGCCTGACTTCGAATTCCGCTTCTATTGACCGCTCGAATGAGATTTCCGAACCATCGTTGGCAGGTGTTTGGGAAAATACCCAACACGGCAATGTTAGAAACAAGGTGAAGAAGATTTTCATAGTTCGCTTCCGAAGTTGACTCTATATCCAGGTATTGGAATTCCCCAACGCGACATTCCGTTTCCCTCATATCGGCCATGGGTGCAGCCTTGCTTTTGTGGATCAAGATATTTGCTGGGTTTACCATTTGCAGCCAGAACTTCTTGGTTCGCGCTCCCCTTGAATGGCCATTCCTGTGGTCAAACAGTAGGTCTCAGCTAGCCTGCTGCTGGGTTTGTCGTCGTACCGCAGATTTGGCGGTCCACCTGTGTGGATCCGACGTCCAACAGGTGGAGGAGCACCACGGTTGAATTCGAAACCCCATGACAAACTCGTGAGATCTGTTTTTTCGATTCCCAAGCAGGCGGCGGCCATGCTTGAGACTTTTCTGGGTGAGGACGTAACGAGACATCTTGACTTGGATTCGGTTCATTTGTGTCAAGGGACTTTTGTGGACACAAAGCTGCAACGTCACGAAACCGACTTGCTTTTGAAAGTCACAAGTGCCAAGCAAGAAGGTTACGTCTATGTCCTCTTGGAACACCAAAGCACGCCCGATCGCACCATGGCGATACGCCTTCTGCGCTACATCGCTCGGATCCACGAATCGCTAGATTGCGAGAATTACCCGGATCGCCCTCTGCCCAAAATCCTGCCGCTTGTTCTTTACAATGGCGAGCGGCCTTGGTCCGCACCACATAAGCTCTCGATGCACTATGAGCCTGATGAGCCTGTCTTTTCTGCTGCACAAATCTCGGCTGCCGAGATAGAATACAAGCTCATCGATCTGTCGGTCCGCACGGACAAGGAAATTCACTTCTGGTTGTCAAAAAGAAATAGCGCCATTGTTCTCACCTCTCTTCTCCTTAAGCACTATCGGAACAAGGAAATCGGCCGACTGCTTGTGGCGTGGAGCGCGCTATTCGGCCAAATTTTCAGGCAAACAAAAGGGTCCTCACTGATCGGTATTTTCATATGTTACCTTATCGACGCAACGGTTGCCGAAAGACAGGAGCTGGTCCGGGCCATTGTTCCCCAAACAACGTCGGAGTTTGAAGACATGATCAAGACGACTGGACAGAAACTGAAAGAAGAAGGCCACGCCGAAGGATTGGCCGAAGGATTGGCCGAAGGACTGGCGGAAGGTCGGTCCACGACGATCAAGGCGATTCGTCTGCTGCTGCAAACGCGCTTTGGCGAGCTGAGTTTGGACCAACAGAAAGTGCTGGCAGCAGCAAGTTTGCCTGAGTTGGACCAGCTACTTGAGCGCGCAGCCACAGCTCAAAACATGGAAGATGTTCTTGGCTCCTGCTGAGTTCACCTCAGGAAACGTCGATACGCCGTCTGGCCCAACCGTCATACTCACCACCGATGATGGCGAGTGATCGGTGATCCAGTCGAGAGCTCATCAAAGCAAGTTGGGGCAGACACTTTCCGGTTCCGGTTTGGTTTGAACAGCGGTCCCGGTTGTCAAGTAACGATGCATGGCGTCGGCGGCGACGCGGCCCTGACCCATGGCCAGGATTACCGTGGCTCCGCCGGTAACGATATCACCACCAGCAAAGACATTGTCGAAACTTGTTTGAGCCTCGGCGTTGATCTCAATCGTGCCACGTTTCTCGTTGCGTTTGAGCTCCGGACAGTCGGCGGAAAGCAGAGGGTTGGGGCCTTGGCCGATTGCCACCACAACAGTGTCGACGGCGAAATCGCGGACCTTACCTTCGATGGGTTCTGGACGCCGCCGCCCGCTTTCGTCTGGTACGCCAAGTTTCATTTCTTGGCAACGAATTGCGGCTACGGCGCCCTTACCATCGTCAACGATCTCGATGGGTGAATGAAGTAAGTTAAACTCGATGCCTTCCTGTTCGGCGTGGTGGATCTCCTCCACCCGTGCAGGCATTTCTAAGCGGCTGCGCCGGTAGACCAAGTACACCACTTCAGGTCGCAAGCGTTTGGCGGTCCGCGCACTATCCATGGCGGTATTGCCAGCACCGATTACAGCTATGCGCTTGATGCGTTTGATCGGTGTGTCTGCTTCGTTAGGGAACTTGTAGCCACCCATCAGGTTGACACGCGTCAAGAACTCGTTGGCACTGTAGACACCGTTGAGGTTTTCGCCAGGAATACCCAGGAACCACGGTAGGCCTGCGCCTGTACCAACAAAGACGGCATCGAAACGTTCGCGGATGGAATCGAGAGGTTCTGCCTTACCGATGGGGTAGTTCATGATGAATTTTACGCCCATGTCTTTGAGACCTTCGATCTCCCGCATCAGGATTTTCTTGGGCATGCGAAATTCTGGGATTCCGTAGAAAAGGACACCACCGGGTTTGTGGAGTGCTTCGAAGACTGTGACGTTGTGACCTTTTTGGGCCAAGTCGCTTGCTGCGGTCAACCCAGAAGGGCCAGAGCCGATGATGGCCACGGTCTTGCCCGTTGGAGAAGCAACTTTCGGGGTGATCGACAGATTGTGCTTCATGGCATAGTCGCCGAGGAAACGCTCAACACGTCCAATGCCACCAGGTTCCCGACCACGCTCCGGTTTGTTGAGCGTGCAGACCATCTCGCACTGGTCTTCCTGTGGGCAAACGCGGCCGCAGATAGCCGGCAAGAAGTTCTTCTCTTTGATTTTCTTGAGTGCTCCGACGAAGTCCTTTTGGCTGACCAAACCCAAGAACGCGGGAATGTCGATACCGACCGGACAGCCACTCATGCAAGGTTTCGTCCGGCAATCGATACAACGGAGTGCTTCCTGGTGCGCTTCGACTTCGGTGTAACCGAGAGGTACTTCTTCAAAGTTGAGAACGCGATCCTTCGGTGCCTGCTCGCGCATGGGGACCTTGGTCTTGGATTTGTTGATGATCTTTCTAGGCTTCTTTGGTGTCGAGCCATGGGTGTTGTCGATCATGGTGCTTCTCTCAACTCGTGGTGTTCTAACTTTCAGCCAAATCTAGTTTTTTGCAGCGATGATAGTCGTCTGAGGCGGCCCGCTCCTCAGGTTGGTAATAGGCCAGCCTGGTGATGAGTTCATCGAAGTCAACAAGGTGGCCATCAAACTCTGGGCCTTCGACACAGGCGAAACGGGTCTCGCCACCGACGGTGACACGACAGGCACCGCACATGCCCGTACCATCAACCATGATCGGATTGAGAGACGCTTGCGTCGGAATGCCGTAAGGCTCGGTGGTCTTGCAGACGAATTTCATCATGACGACGGGGCCAATCGTGATCACTTCGTCGATGACCTCGCCGCTCTCGATGAGGTCTTCCAAAGCGTGCGTGACCATGCCCTTGCGTCCGCAACTGCCGTCATCGGTGGTGATCAGCGTTTGGTCGGCCAAGTCTCTGATTTCGTCTTCCAGAATGAGCAGGTTCTTATTGCGAGCACCCAAGATGGCGATGACCTTGTTGCCCGCTTCTTTCAAAGCCCGAACTTGGGGCCAGACGACGGCGTTGCCGATTCCGCCGCCGACGCAAACGACAGTCTTGTTCTTGGGAATATCTGTAGCCATTCCCAAAGGGCCTGCTAGGTCGAGGATCTCGTCGCCAACCCCAAGAGCCCCCAGCATTTCCGTAGTCTTGCCGACCTCTTGGAAAACCAAGGTGATGGTACCTCGTTGGGGATCGCAAGACGCGATGGTCAAGGGGATGCGCTCGCCGTCGTCGTCAACCCGCAAGATGATGAATTGGCCAGCTAATCCACGTTTGGCGATGTGTTCTGATTCGATTTCAAAGAGCTTTGTCTTGGGTGCCAGCTCTTTGACGAGGACGATCTTGCTTCCCACGGTAGGCTCCTTTTTGGAGAGCGGAGTGTCAGAGGAATTGTGTGCTGAAAGATATGTACTGGGAGGAGCAAAACAAAGGGAAAGATGTTTGATAATCGTTTACGAAGTAAGGGCTTATGTAATGTGGCGCTGGATCGGAGAAGCTTCTTGAGCGGCTACTTTTCAATCAGATTCCAAAGGCGTGTTGCATAGGAAATGGGGCAGTGGTCCGAGAAGGCATTGTCGCCGAGCAGGGCCTCCCAAGCGCCCTGGTCGTGACGTATTCTCTGGATGAGTTTGGGGATGCGGTCGGTGACGTTGTCTTTCAACTGGTGCCACGGACTGGTGCCGTCTTCGATCTTGCCGTCCCGCCGGAGGTGGCACACTTGACCCACGTGACGATAGCCGAGTGGTGGTGGTAGTTGAGTGATGGCGTCGTGATCGTGGACAAATCGATAATGGGGAAAGGGTCGGAAGTTGTCTCGAAAGGTCCGGTCACCAACACGCGGGCAACCAAAGGTGTAGATCCGACAAGGGCGCTGCCACCGCGCGGCGGCCAGAACAGCGAGGGCGCCCCCCAAACTGTGCCCTGTGAACCAGATGTCGCGGCCGGATGATCGGGCGTGAAGCTCAGCTTCAAGGTCCTCCCAGAGACTGTCGAGGGCGCCCAAGAACCCCCGATGGACCAGCCCCCTGTCGCCAAATTCTGTCCGCGCAATCTTGGCGTCGGTGATGAGATTGTCGAGGTTGTTGAGCAAAGTGCCGCGGAAGCTAACGATCAGCTTTTTCGGGTCGCGAATGACCAGGGCGAGATTATTCTTGCGGTGAATGGTCAGAGCCCCGCGGAATCCCGCTCGTTTGAGCTTTCCATTGACGAAATCTCGATCCGGGACATAGGTCAAGAAAGCGATTTCCAGGAGCCACCAGGCATTCACGAGGTCAAGCCCATCCTTGGCTTCCGAAAAAGGGTAGCTTTGGGCCTCTGCCAAGTAGTCCCAATTCAAGTTCGGCACCCGCAGATCAGATATCTGCGTTGGCATCGTTTTGGGCATCCCGGGCCTCCACTTTCCCAATCTTTAGGTCAACAAGGTGAATATGGCGGGCTCAGCCTCACATATTTTCAATTTACTTGGCAGAACATTCTCGCAACCATTGACCTGAGAGCCTCAAGTCGGCACTTTCTGGCCATGGGATATGGATTTGTAATCGATCAGCGCAAATGTATCGGCTGCCATGCTTGTACCGTTGCCTGTAAGGCAGAGAACGAAGTTCCTCTCGGGGACTTCCGGACCTGGGTCAAGTACACCGAAAAAGGCGCCTATCCGGACGTCAAGCGGCACTTTACGGTGCTTCGTTGCAATCATTGCGACGATGCCCCCTGTGTCCAAATCTGTCAGGTCAGTGCTCTGGAGAAACGTCCGGATGCCATCGTCGATTTAAATCGCGACCAGTGCATCGGTTGTGCCGGCTGCATGCAAGCCTGCCCCTATGATGCGATCTTCATCAACGAAGACAAAGGCACGGCAGAGAAGTGCCACTATTGTGCGCATCGAACAGAAATTGGGCTTGAGCCGGCTTGTGTCGTTGTTTGTCCAGAACAGGCCATTGTCGCCGGCGACGCCGATGATCAGGACTCCGAAATCGGCTCCTTGATTGCCACCGAAGAGACAAGCCAACGAAAGCTCGAAAAGGGTACCAAACCCCGAGTCTGGTATATCGACGCCTTGGAAGAGTCTTTGGTACCAGGTTCTGCCGCTGAACCCAGCGCTTACCTTTGGTCAGACCGTCGGGAGCCACCTCCAGAAGTACCACCTGGTTTTGACGTCCCTGAGCACCTCATCACCACCCTTGATGTTCACCACAAGCAACACTGGGGTTGGCATGTTTGGACCTATCTGGTCACCAAGAATATCGCTGCCGGCGCCATGATCTTGGCGCCGTTGGCCGCCGTGCTTGGTTTGTCCGCTGGTGGCGCAAGGGACTACGTTCCCGAAATTGTTGGGCTCCTCTTCTGGGCAATCACCAATTACCTATTGGTTGCCGACCTAGGGCGTCCGGAGCGTTTCTGGAAAATCATGCTCCAACCCAATACCAAGTCTTGGCTGGTGAAGGGCGCTTGGGTCCTCATGGGGTACTTTATCTTGACCGCCGGTTCTCTCGTATGTCGTCTGGCCGGGTTTGAAGGCCTGGCCGATAATCTACGTTGGGTAAATCTACCCGTGGCCATCATGACTGCGGGTTACAGCGCTTTTCTCTTCGGGCAATGTAAGGGACGCGATCTGTGGTTGGAACGTGGTCTTTTTCTTCAACTGTCGATTCGCGCCGCCTTGATGGGGGCCATGATTGGCATGTTGATGCCGCAAGAAAACGGTGACCACATCTTGGGACGGGCCTCCTTCTGGTTGGCGATCGCCGCTGCCGTGGGGATTTCCTGGGAACGACAGCGTTTGGCCAAAGGCAAGGCCGCAGCCATGTCGGAGGCGATCTTGCACGAATCCTTCCGTTCGCAGGCAGGCATGATCCTCTTGGTTGTGGCTGCTGTGGTTGCTCAGTTGTCGCTCAGTTTCGTCGAATCTCACACTCTGCTGTTTGTCCTTCTGTTTGCTGCAGCCACAGCGGCTGTGGTGGGGCTTTTCTCTTATGAACGCGCCTGGATCCGGGCTGGACAGGCGGTGCCAAACTCATGAACCAAGAAGACAAGAAAATTGCACCTTCGGGTGAAGCCTGGAAGATCACTCCCTTGGAGTCCTTTCCACCGCCAGAAAAGTGGAACGATTGGGTCGAATTGGATTCGGCGTCCTGGCCAAAGCGTGTCGAGAAGCGCTATCAATTGGTGCCAACGACGTGTTTCAATTGCGAAGCTGCTTGCGGGCTTGTCGCCTACATCGACAAGGAAAGCGGCAAGATACGCAAGTTAGAAGGCAACCCCTACCACCCCGGTTCGCGGGGCAGGAATTGCGCCAAGGGACCAGCGACGGTGACTCAGGTGTCTGATCCTGATCGCATTCTCTATCCGATGAAGAGAGTCGGGGCTCGGGGCGAAGCCAAATTTGAACGCACAACTTGGGACGAAGTGATCGAGACTCTAGCGGCTCGGATTCGCAAAGCTCTCGTCGAAAAGCGCCTCACTGAAGTCATGTACCACGTTGGTCGTCCCGGCGCCGACGGTTACATGGATCGTGTGTTGCAGTCTTGGGGCGTGGACGGTCACAACAGCCACACCAACGTCTGTTCGGGTGCAGCTAGACTTGGTTATGTGCTTTGGTCTGGAATGGACCGTCCGTCGCCAGATCATGCTCACGCCAAGTTCATTCTCCTCATCTCTTCTCACCTGGAAACCGGTAACTACTTCAATCCCCACGCTCAGCGGATCATCGAAGCGAAGATGAACGGAGCCAAGATTGCCACGGTCGATATCCGTTTGTCCAACACCGCATCCATGAGCGACTATTGGATTGCCCCACATCCAGGGACTGAAGCCGCCATGCTATTGGGCTTCTGCCGCTTACTCTTGGAAGAAGATCTCCTTGATCGAGAATTTGTCCGCCGTTGGGTCAACTGGAAGACCTTCCTGCGTGAATGCCGTGATGATCTCCCTTTAGAATTCGAGTGTTTCATCACCGCCATGAAGGAACAATACGCCCAATACACGCCGGAATGGGTGGAGGAAGAGTGTGGCGTCCCGGCTGCAACACTGGTGGAAGTGGGACGGGAGATTGGTGCCGCCAAGGGTGCTTTTTCTTCTCACGTCTGGCGCAATGCCGCTTCCGGCAATCTCGGCGGCTGGCAAGTAGCCCGTTGCTTGCAGTTTCTGAGTGTCCTCACCGGTTCGGTGGCCACTAAGGGCGGCACGGCCATGGCTGCGACCAACAAGTTTGTGGCCGCACCATTTAAGAAACCACGTCCACAAGAAGTTTGGAATGAGTTGCTCTATCCGCCAGAGTGGCCGCTTTCTCACCACGAACTGAGTTTCTGCCTGCCTCATCTGATTCGCGATGGACGAGGCACAATCGATACCTATTTCACGCGGGTCTACAATCCGGTTTGGACCAACCCGGATGGCTTCGCTTGGGTCGAGATGCTGAAAGACGAAAAACTCGTTGGCATGCATGCTGCTTTGACTCCTGTTTGGAATGAAACGGCTCTTTGGGCTGACTATGTTCTGCCCATGGGTCTGGCTCCGGAACGACACGATCTTGTCTCCCAAGAAACACACGCCGCAAAGTGGGTGAGTTTTCGCCAACCTGTCCAACGTGTTGCGGCGGATTTGCGGGGTGAAGAAACAGAGTGGACCTATGAAACCAATCCCGGTGAGGTCTGGGAAGAAGATGAGTTTTGGATTGCTCTCTCCTGGGCCATCGATCCCGATGGGAGCCTAGGGATTCGCAAGAATTTTGAGTCTCCCTACCGGGAGGGCGAGCGTATCACGATCGCGGAATACTATCGGTGGATCTTTGAGAACAGCATTCCCGGCCTGCCAGATGCGGCGGCGGTCGAGAACCAGACTCCTTATGAATACATGCGTACGCACGCTTGTTTTGAAGTCGTCAAAGAGACCTATGAGCCTCATGAAAATGAAGTTGACTCAGATGGAGCTGAGAAGGACGAACTCGATCGGTTGATCAAAGATGGCAAGGTCATTGGTGTTGAGATCGACGGCCGAAGTTGTGCCGGTTTCCCGACGCCCAGTCGCAAGCTGGAATTCTTCTCGCCAACAATGAGGGAGTGGGGATTGGAAGAGCATTCCTTGCCTGGCTACATCAAGAGCCACATTCACCCATCCAAAATTGACCGCTCGAAAAACGAATTTGCGTTGGTACCAACTTTTCGTATCCCCACGCTGATTCACACCCGTTCCAACAACGCCAAGTGGCTTTATGAAATCTCCAACAACAACCCAGTTTGGATCGGCAAGGACGATGCCAAGGGGCTGGGCGTCAAAACCGGAGACCTACTTCGTGTGTCAACCGCCAGTGGTTACTTTGTCAATCGTGCGTGGGTGACCGAGGGCATTCGTCCCGGTGTTGTGGCGTGTTCCCATCATTTGGGCCGGTGGCGCCAAAAAGGCGAAGCCGGTGGCGACCGCATGGCTGCTGCGCCCGTTGATGTTCAAGGCAAGGATGGCAAGTGGCTGATTCGGCGCACAGGTGACATCACGGCCTACAAGTCGAGTGACCCAGACACCGAGAAAATCTGGTGGACCGAAGGGGGCGTCCATCAGAACTTGACCTTCTCATCTCAGCCAGACCCCATTTCGGGCATGCACTGTTGGCACCACAAGGTGACGGTGACCAAGGCCGAGCCAGATGATCGCTATGGTGATGTCTTTGCTGATACCAACAAGTCGTATGAAGTGTTTAAGCAGTGGCTGGCTTCGTCTCCGAGACCGAAATCGGAGACAGATGGCACCTTAAGGCGACCGCTTTGGTTCGCCCGTGCAGTCAAACCCGCAGAGTCCGCCTACTTCAAGAAGGACGATGGCAGCGACGAGGCGCAGGATTGAGCCTCGTGAATTGAATGGGGCAATCTGCCCGATTGTCGGTAGCCCGTATGGACAGGGTGCCGTGCGCGTGGCACGATCGGAAGAACAGGAGATAATTATGAGACCAACAACGCTTATTGTTTTGTGCGCTCTTTTTTTGGCGCCCGGCGCGTTCGCCTTCCAAGACGAAGCGAATCCCCCCCAAGATGATCCTTCGATGATCGCTTATCAGACGATCGTTGGCGCCTTCAACAAGAAGATGACTGTCTTCCAAGAGAAGTACCAAGCTGCCAAGACCAAAGAAGAGAAAAACAAGATCTTCGAGATCGACTATCCCAAGGCTGCTGACTCGATACCCGGAATGATGGCCATCGCAGCAAAACATCCCAAGTCCAAAGGTGCCTTGGCCGCACTTTCATGGGTCGTTCAGAACGATCGCAAGGGCGACCAAACTGCCAAGGCACTGGTCATCATGAGCAACGATTTTGCTACAGATCCTGGTATCGGGAAGGTCTGTCTCAGCCTGACTCGCAACCGAAAACTCGCAGCGGCTCAGTTCCTCAAGAAAGTTATAGAGTCAAATAAGAACAAGGACGCCCTTGGCCAGGCCTGCTTTGCCCTGGCGAAATGGCACGCTGGCGCCGTCAAGACCTTGAAGAGTATCAGCGGCACAAACACGACCATGGCCAAGTATGTCGCCGAATCCGCAGGTGAAGAGACAGTGAGCTACCTGAAAGAGGTTGGTGGTAAGACTCTGGAAGCTGAAGCTCTGGCACTTTTCAAAAGAGTCGAGACTGAGTTTGCCGATGTGCCTTACTACCGGGATCGCAAACTTGGTACCTCCGCCCAAGGTTCGATTTTCGAGTTGACCAGACTTAGCATCGGCCAAGTCGCCCCTGACATCAAGGGTGAGGATATTGATGGCGTTAAGTTTGCTCTTTCGGACTACCGAGGCAAAGTGGTTGTCATTGACTTTTGGGGTAACTGGTGAGGACCTTGCCGGGCTATGTACCCACACGAGCGGTCGCTCGTTAAGAGACTTGCCAACAAGCCATTTGCTCTCATAGGTGTCAATTCTGACCGCAATCGGGAAAAACTGAAGAGTGTCATGAAGAAAGAGAACATCACTTGGCGTTCTTTTTGGAATGGAGGCGGGACCAGCGGCCCCATTTCCACCAAGTGGAATGTCAGCGGTTGGCCGACAATCTACGTCCTCGATGCCAAAGGTACGATTCGCTACAAGGGTGTGCGAGGCGAGGCGATGGACGAAGCCGTTGACACGCTTTTAGCCGAAATCGAAGTTGGCCAATAGGTTTGGCTGACGCAAGTTGGCCGGGCCAACTTGGTGAAAAAGAAGAGGCCGACCGGGACCGTCGATGTCCCCGTCGGCTTTTTTGTGATTGGGTACAGAAGACGATGCGCGATGGGACACCAGCTGTCCCAACTGAGAGTCATTCATATCCAAGATCTTCGAGAACAGACATCGTGCTGGGGCAAGCATGCACCATGTCTGCTTTCCGGGCACTGAACGTCTTTAGGTCATCCGGTGTGTCGATGTCTTGGTGCGAGTCCAAGACGGCGACACCGAGCCCCAGTGCTTGGCACTTCTCAAGCGTATCTTCGAGATTGCTTGCCGTGGACATGGCAATCCCAAAGATCTCGGGCTGGGGTTTCTTCATGCCAACAAGGTAGTAGCCACCTCCAAGGTCCGGGCCGAAAACGATGTCTGTATCGCTGTCCAAGAGGCAGGCAAAGGCCTCAGAAATCCTCAATGCAGGTAATTGAGGACTGTCGCTGTTGCGCATGACCACAGGCTCACCGGTTGCCAGCAAGGTGTCGAAGATGTGGATCATGCGCTCGGTGAGGTCTTTGCCTTTTTGCGGAACCACGTCGATGGACGCGCCACCGAGTTTCTCAATACTTGCTTGTGCTGATTCCGGCGTGAAGGCGATGGTGGTTTTCCAAGGCCCCATTTTCATGGCTCCAATCACATCTTCGAGCATGGCTCGATAGAGTCTGCAGGCACCTTTTGCGCCAACGGCTGGGATCAACCGGGTCTTGACATGTCCCGGCTGAGGGTCTTTGGCCATGAT
>JAJRYU010000716.1 GCA_024275615.1 Planctomycetota bacterium | reverse complement strand
CGGAGGAAACGAAAATCTTCGTCGAGCAAGGAGGAGAAAACCAGCCAAGTCATGCTGATTTGGTTCAAACTCTGTCAGAGGCTGAACGTGTCGCAGGTTCATATCGGGCAGAATTCGCTCGACTGAACAAGGAACTGAGGAAACTGAATGATGGTTCTATAGCGCCGCATCTTATTAATGTGAATCGCCAACATGCAGTTCCGAATGTTGGGGTCGTAGTTTTGCCTCAGGCTCCAGGTCAGTCTGGAAATACACCACAGCCTGGCGGTGGCGGTTCAGGCCGTACACGTGACGGTTTTGCTATTGGCGGCGGTGACTATCGTGGGCCTCCCCATTCCGTCCCCATCGCCGGTGGTGCGGTTCCGGGGTCGAAGGTTCGTGCTGACTCGCTTTCACTGAACGGGAAGCCCTCCGACGCTCGCCGAAAAAATATGTCCAGTGTCACGAAGGCGGGGCGATTGTCTGGGTCGAAATCCACCGGGTCTACACCAAAGTCGCCCAAGGGAAATCGAGGAGATCGTGCCAGGACGAAGAAAAAAGTGCGCGAAGCAAAGAAGGTACTCCTGTTGCGTCTCGCTGAGGCTAAGGGGAAGCACATCAAGAGTCTTAACGTCGATTTGGTCGTCCGCGAAAGATCGGGCGAAGCCTATTCCAGCTTTAAAGAATCAGGATTTGCTCTCGTGGGCGTGAGCCCCTTGTCAACAATTGGTTTGGATGTAGATACCGCGTCCTACGCCAATGTCCGCCGCTATTTGAATAGCAAGCAGATGCCGCCACGAGATGCCGTTCGCGTCGATGAGATGATCAACTACTTTCATTACGATGATCCCAAGCCCGAAAACGGGGAACCTCTGCGTGTTCATGCCGAAGTTGCAGCTTGTCCTTGGAATCTCGATCATCGTTTGCTGCGAATCGGCTTCCGTGCCAAAAAGATCGAGCGCGCGAATCGTGGCCCGAGCAACCTGGTTTTTCTTATCGATGTTTCTGGATCCATGAAAGACGCCAACAAACTGCCACTTCTGATTCGTGGCTTGAAGGCCATGGTCAATCAACTCGGTGAAGATGATCGCGTTGCCATCGTGACCTATGCCGGTTCTTCTGGTTTGGCTTTGCCAGCTACGAGGGGCAACGAAAAAGGCGTTATCCTGGCAGCCCTCGAACGTCTTTCTGCTGCTGGTTCTACGAATGGGGCATCGGGGATCGAGATGGCCTACCGGGTGGCCGGCGAGAACTTTGAGTCCGAGGGTGTGAACCGAGTGATCTTGTGTACCGATGGTGACTTCAATGTCGGTGTCAGCGACACCGACGCCTTGGTGAAGATCATCAAAGAAAAGGCCAAGACCGGTGTGTTTCTGAGTGTTCTCGGCTTTGGCAGTGGCAATATCAAGGATGATAAGATGGAAGCCTTGGCCAACAAAGGTGATGGTCACTACGCCTACATCGACGGCGACAAAGAGGCGAAGAAAGTGTTGGTCGAAGAGCTTGAAGGAACTTTGATCACAGTTGCCAAAGATTGCAAGCTTCAGGTTGAGTTCAATCCGAATGAAGTGGCTTCCTACCGGCTCTTGGGATACACCTCGCGAGTTTTGGCCGCTGAAGATTTCAATGATGACACCAAAGATGGTGGTGAGATCGGGGCCGGTCATACTGTGGTTGCACTCTATGAGCTTCGTCCTGCCGCTAACAAAGATGGTAGCCCGCTTGTCGATCCTTTGAAGTATCAAAAGCAAGTAGTGCCAACGGACGCAGGGGCACCTGGTGAAATCGGCACTGTGAAAGTGCGCTACAAGTTGCCTGACCAGAAGCAAAGTCGTGTGCGGATGTTGACGGTTGTTGACAAGGGTCAGGACTACAGTGATGCCTCGACGGACTTCAAACTGTCATCCTCCGTGGCTCTTTTTGGCATGCTCTTGTCCCATTCGACTTACGCCGGTCAAACAAGCTATGACACGGCCTTTGAATTGGCTCTTGGTTCTTTGGGAAAAGACAACGATCCGCGCGGCTTGCGCAAAGAACTCTGCGGGTTGATTCAGGCAGCCAAAGTCCTGGCGGCACCCCTCAAGGGTGAACGGTAGCTTGAGCTCGTCCAATTCGGCGACAGCTGGTATCCCACCTAAGTGAGCTGCCAGCTGTCGCCATTAACCAATCTTGTCCGCGAAGATCTCTTCAACTTCTTCCAAGGTCTTGGTGATGGCGGTTAGTTCTTTTTCATCCAGGTTCCCCCGGGTTTTTTCTTCCAAGACGTGCAAGGATTTTAGGTGCCAACGGGCTTGGCGTTCATCAATGGTACTCGACTTGGTGATGGGATTCGGGATTTCGCCCAGGGCAATCATGGACTGGGTGGCCATGGTGTAGAGAATCGTCAGAAACGACGCCTCTGGAGCTTCTTGCTGATTCATTCGCCGTTCTCTGATGAAATCTTCGAGGCATGATCACTTGGACCAGGGTTCTTATCCCTGAGCTTGCGGCTGAGGGCGGCCTGAACAAAACTTGAGAATACACCATGAGGGCGAATCGGTTTCGACTTAAATTCTGGGTGGAACTGGACTCCCAAGAACCATGGGTGCTCTGGTATCTCGACCATTTCGACCAAGTTGCTATCCGGGTTGATACCGCTGGGCACCATGCCATTTGCTTCGAGCACTTCTAGGTACTTGTTGTTGAGTTCCCATCGATGTCGATGGCGTTCGCGGATGTCTTCTTCACCGTAGCACTTGTAGGCCAAAGTGCCTTTTGTGATGCGACATGGATAAGCACCCAAACGCATGGTGCCTCCCTTGTCAGTGACGTCTTCTTGTTCAGCCATGAGGCCGATAACGGGAACGCCGCAGTCGGGGACGAACTCGGTGGAATTGGCGTCCTTCATACGGCACTTGTTACGGGCGAATTCGATGACCGCTATTTGTAGGCCCAAACAGATACCGAAGTAGGGGATGTCATTTTCGCGGGCATACTTGGCGGCGGCAATCATGCCTTCAATACCTCGCGAACCGAAGCCGCCGGGCACGAGGATGGCGTCAACGTCCTTGAGATAGAGGTCTGGGCCGTCTTGTTCGACATTCTCGGCCTCGATTTTCTTAAGTCGAACCTTGGCGCTGGCGCTAATACCGGCGTGATCCAGGGCTTCGTAGATCGACTTGTAGGCATCGTGCAATTCGATGTACTTGCCAACAATGGCGATGGTGATGTCCTCTGGGTTTTGGTTGATGATCTTCTCAACCAGGGCTTCCCATTCTGAAAGGTCGCTTTCTTTCTTGGGCGAAAGTTGAAGCCGCTTAAGAACGAGATCGTCGACACCTTGGCGCTGGAGGACCAATGGAAGCTCGTAGATCGAGTGGTCGACGTCTTTTTCCTCGAAAACGGCGTCCAAGGGGATATTGCAGAAAAGTGAGATCTTCTTGCGCACGCTCTCTTCCACCGAGACTTCGGTGCGGTAGACCAGGACGTCGGGGAGAATACCGATCTCCCTCAGCTTGCCGACACTGTGTTGTGTGGGTTTGGTCTTGACCTCGCCAATAGCCCGCAAGTAGGGCAGGAGCGTCAGGTGCATATACATCACCCGGTCGCGGCCTTGCTCCAAGCCGAATTGGCGGATGGCTTCCAAGAAAGGCAGGCTCTCAATGTCGCCCACCGTACCGCCGATCTCCGTGATCACGACGTCTAGGTCTTGTTCGGCCATCTTGAGGACGCAAGCCTTGATCTCGTCGGTGATATGGGGCACCACTTGGACCGTCTTGCCCAGATATCCACCTTCCCGTTCTCGGCGGATTACTTTGTTGTAAATGCTGCCAGTCGTGAAGTTGGAGAGCCTGTTTAGAGGTGTGTTTGTGAAACGTTCATAATGACCAAGGTCGAGATCGGTTTCAGCCCCATCATCGGTGACGTAGACCTCGCCGTGCTCGTAGGGGCTCATGGTTCCAGGATCGACGTTGATGTAGGGATCAAGTTTTTGAATACCGACCCTCAAACCTCGAGCTTCCAATAGACAGCCGAGGGCTGCAGACGTCAGGCCTTTGCCCAAAGAAGAAACCACACCTCCCGTTACGAAGATATATTTGGCCACAGTCTCGCTCCATTTGGTCCTTCTTAGGACGGCTCGCTTTCACTTCGTTTCTGGAACCGTGTACGGAAGGCCTCTAAATCGGCCAGCGTATCGATCCCGGGTGCGGTAGATTCTACCACCGCCACGCCGATCTTCATGCCGGCCTGCAAGGCCCGCAATTGCTCGAGTTTTTCGCTCAATTCAAGTGGCGAAGGATCAAGACTCACAAGATGCTCAAGAGCATGCTTGCGATAGCCATAAATCCCGATATGACCAAGAGCTACGGCTGATCCTTGCGGCAATTCCACGCGTCCGGAGGCGGCGTTCGACCGGGCGTGCGGAATCGGTGCACGACTGAAATAGAGCGCGCGACCGTCCTGATCGAGAACGACTTTTACACGATGTGGGGACAGGTATTCATCCAAGTCGACAATCTTGCAAGCGGCGGTAGCTAAGTCCAGTTCACTGCCATTCTCTAGAGTCGAGACCACCGCGTCAATGGT
>JAJRYU010000715.1 GCA_024275615.1 Planctomycetota bacterium | reverse complement strand
CCACGTTAAAGGGCAAGAAACTGGCGGGCCCTACTGAAAACGACTGTCCCGCTTTGATTTCGCGCAAGACAAGCCAAGGTATCCCTGGCCGGCGCATGTCTGTTCGAAAAATGTACTCAAAAATATGACGTAATTGGGCAGCGCTCTCGGCGTCAGCGAACACGGGAGTGGGCTGGTCTCGACTTAGACTCAAGGGGCGCAAGTCGTCGAGACCGAAGACGTGGTCGGCATGGACGTGAGTAATAAACACGGCATCCACGACCTTGATCTGCTCTCTCAAGGCCTGCGTGCGAAAATCTGGCGTCACATCGATGAGCAAGGTCTGCCCTTCAGCCCGAATGACCGCCGAGCAGCGTGTTCTCTTGTTCTTTGGATCTGGCGACAGGCACACCGGACAGCCACAGGCAATCTGCGGAATGCCATAGGAGGTCCCTGTTCCAAGAAATGTGAGACTATCTTTCGGCACCATAGTTCCCCTGATGAACGATCATAACTAACTTACTGGCCCGCATTTATTTCCGACTGTGCTTTCGCTCAAGCGCTTCACCTGGCAAACTCGATGTGTTAAGAACAAAAGAGATTGGGATACGAATTGCTCCCCCGGGAAAGGGAATCTGACGACATGCGCAAGAAGATCCAGTTTTTGCTCGACAACTCCATGTTCTTGATCATCGGCACAGTGGCCGCGTTGGCATGGGCCAATGCTAACATCGAGAGCTACGAGCATTTTCTACACACACCACTGATCGAAAACACCATCGTCGGGCAAGTCATGCACGACAAGCACGGTGCAGAAGAAGCCACCGCCGATGCCAAAGATGCGGCTAAGAAAATGGCTGAGAGTGGATCCGCAGAGCACGCTGCAGATGCTTCAGCGGCTGACGAGCATGGAGCCAAGAAAAAGACCATCACGCTCCACTACTTGATCAACGACATTCTCATGGCTTTGTTCTTTGCCATCGCTGGCAAAGAAGTGTGGGAAGCCACTTTCCCAGGCGGCCCGTTAAGCAATGCCAAGAAAGCGGCAACACCCTTGCTTGCCACTCTCGGCGGCATGGCCGGACCTGCCGCCATCTATTGTATCATTGCCGGTATGGGTGGGTCGTTTGGCGAGCTCAGCAACGGTTGGGCTATTCCCTGTGCCACGGACATTGCCTTCAGTTACATGGTGGCACGTATGGTCTTTGGCGCCGGCCATCCAGCCATTCCTTTTCTTCTTTTGCTCGCTATCGCTGATGATGCCCTGGGGTTGGTGATTCTCGCAATCTTCTATCCCAACCCAGAAATTCCCGTCGAGCCAATTTGGCTCCTTCTCCCGGTAGCCGCTATGGTCATCTGCGTTGTCTTTAAGCGCATGAGACTCTGGAGCTTCTGGCCTTACCTCGCGGTAGGCGGAACAATCTCCTGGTTCGGTTTCGCGTTGGCTGGTCTTCACCCAGCGTTGGGTCTCTTGCCGATCATCCCATTCATGCCCAACGCTCACACAGACACGGGCCTCTTTGATTGGGGTAAACTCGAGAAAAAAGACACGTTGTCTCACTTCGAACATTGGATGAAGAACCCAGTCGAGATCATCTTGGGGCTCTTTGGTTTGCTCAACGCAGGTGTGTTGCTGTCGTCTTCCGGCATTGCCACCTGGGCCGTCATCGGCGGTCTCTTGATTGGCAAACCTCTGGGAATCGTCCTCTTTGGTTTGATCGCGGCGAAAGGGCTCAAATTCGGCTTTCCCGAAGGCATGGATTGGAAAGACCTGGTCGTGTTGAGCTGTGCAGCCGCCATTGGCTTCACCGTAGCCCTCTTCATCACCACTGTGGCTTTCAAGGCTGGGCCCATCCAAGACGCAGCCAAGATGGGGGCCCTCGGCTCCTTTGGTGCAGCCATCGTGACTTTCATCGCCGCTAAGGTGATGGGCACAAAGAAGGTGCTAGGCCCTACGGCGAAAAGCGCGCACTAAGTCCCCACGTATCTAAGCTGATTCTGAAAACGGCCCTT
>JAJRYU010000714.1 GCA_024275615.1 Planctomycetota bacterium | reverse complement strand
CAGTTTTTTTTGCTGTGTCGTCCACCATTGCAAAAGCTGCTCCCAGTGAATTTGTGCCCGATCCAGTTGCTCAAGATCTTCTTTCACGGCTGACTTGCGACGCTCTTCGATGGTTGCCAATGAGCGGTTCGCTAGGGCAATCTCGAAGGGAATCCGGTCGCCGAGCCATTCGATCCGTTCAGTTGAAGGGATCAGTGTCATGACCTCAGAGACGTTCAGTATCGTCGTCCCAGCGGGAAGGTTCTTCTGGATCCAATCATAAGCTTGTCGTTGAGGATGGGGGGTGTAAAGCGAACGATAATGCTTGACGAGTGCGTATGTGGGTGCGCCCGGCACCGGCAACAACAAGCAAAAGAGCAAGAGAGCCGAGACGGTTGAGGCACTCTTTTTTGTCAAACGATTCAGGCGCTGAGTCAAAATCAAAAAGCCCAAGGCCGCCAGAATTGAAAGCGCGGGCATGATGGCAATGAGGTGATTGGGACGCACACGTTGAGAGTTCGTGGTGATGAGAACGCCATAGACCACAACCACCCAGGAAAGTAGCAAGAGGGCCTTGTTCTTACCGATCGCTTTCAGGCCAAAAACGGCGCCGACAATCGCCAACAGAGTGCACGGCAAAGTGAATACATGATTCTGAGCAGTGATCCATGCGGCATACCGCGCTAAATAGGCCATACTATAGTTGCTGGCCTCACCAGCGCCAAAGAACAACCCCTTGGCACCATCAAGAATCGTTTTTATGGATTCGTGATAAGAAGTGGGATCCAAGAAGTTATAGGGCGACCCGAGAAAACCTGAGATACCCATAGCCGCGAAACCTAACGCCAAGAGGCGCCAAGTCTGGGGGCGTTCTTTCTGCGCCTTCTTGCGCAGGAGATGAGCCAAAATAAGCGTCGGTGCCAGACAAATGGGGACGTACTTTGTCGCCCACCCCATTCCTATAGCGACGCCCGCAAAGACGTAGTCCTTGCGCCGACCAGAACGCGCGATATTCAAGCAACCAAGAAAACCCAAGGCACCCAAGAACCCTGCACTCACGTCGTTTTTGCCGAGGGCCGAAAACTCAACATGGATGGGGGCGATTGCCATGAAGAGTGCGCTCAAGTAGCCTAACTGACGATTGAGAAGTTCCTTGCCGATACGGTAGGTCACCCAAACAGTCAACGTGCCAAAAATCGCTTGGACAAGCCTAACGATGATGTAGAACCCGGTTCGTTCTTGATTCAAAAAGACGTGGGCAAAATCAGCTGGGGAAGCGAATTCGCCAGAAATGAAATGTCCAAAGAGGTAGTAGAGTCCAAAGCAAAAGAAGTTCAAGTAGTAACCAAGCGCTGGTTTGTTGAACCAATGGGGGTTTAGATCAAAGCCAGAACCCGGAACATAGAAGTTTACCGAGTGCTCAACATTATTGGCTTCATCGGGGTAGAAACTGAAAGGTAACGCTGAGTCAAAAACTCCAGCCAGCCGAAGCGCAAGAGCGACAAGAACAAGGGCAGGAACTATCCATGTTCTCTTTTCTGGCCAACTCATGCGATCTCCCGAAACACCTCGGCGACTTCTTTGCCAACATCTAACCAACTGCGGCGCCTCCCCCACTCAGAAATCTGGGTGGGGTCCCAATTTCTTGTCAAACCATCGAGAATGGCATGTTCCAACGCCTGTCGATCACCGAATGGAACGACAAGGCCGTTTTCCTCGCGACCAACGACCTCTTGGTTGCCGCCAACATTTGTCGTGACGACCGGCCGCCCACAGGCCAAAGACTCTTGCAAGACATTCGCCCAACCTTCGTTTGAAGTTGGCAAACAGAACAAGTCTGCCGCAGCATAGTAAGACGGTAGATTCTCATGAGCAACAGGCCCAACCAAACGCACCACATTACTGAGGCCGAGTTCGTTGATCATCTGCCGGATTTGCCGCTGAAAATCTCCTTCTACGCCCCCCCCTCCGACGACGACATAGCGCAAACGGGGATGCTTCTTGAGCACAGAAGGCAGAACTTCAAGAACACGATGGACTCCTTTGCGAGGAACCAAGCCCCCCACAGTGAGCAGGATGGGATCGTCGGGGTCAAACCCCAAGGCGATACGAGCTGACGATTTCTGGTTCGGCCTAAACATCTGAATATCAACACCGTTGCCAATTATCCGGACATCTAGCTGCTTCCCGGCTATCTCCTCTGCAAGCTGACCCAGAGAATCTGCAACAGCAATAATCCGATCGGCGCCAAGCAGAGTTTTCTTCAACATCACACGCCGTGCATCGTTCGCATAGGATGAAAGAGTGCCCCTCAGGGTAATACAGACCGGGATATCAAGTTTCTTCCCGACCGCGACCGCGCCGAATCCCGTGGGAAAGGCGAAATGCGCGTCCAAGAGATCAGGTTGTTTTTCCATCGTTGCGATAAACTTGCAAAGGCCACGAGCTAGGAAATGTCCATCTCGGTGTTTCATCAATCCCGGCAAATAGAAGAAACGGCGGTCAAAAACAGTGAGCGCAGACGACGTCTCTTCGACTGGGTAGGAGACTCCTTGCGATGGTCTTAGCAAGCTAAACCCGGGGAACCACGGGCGTAGTCGTAAGACCTGCAAGTCGATGTCACGTGGCAACGCCAAGAGCCGTTGTTTGATAAACACGCCGGGACCGGGGATTTCTTTGCTGGGAAAAATCGTGGCAACACTAAGAACGTTCATAGGAGACGAGCCCGGCTGCCAAAAGACCTGAACCACATTTCGAAACTGAGCATGAGCCACAAGGGACGGGCGTGATTGAACTTCCTTGAAACGTGTTCTTCATACATTTTTCGCACTTTCTTGCTCTCAAGCAACAAGTGAACACCGTGGGAATTCTCCAACACCAAATCACGAAAGACGTCGGCGAGTTCGTTCCTCAGCCATCCCGCCAGAGGTGGGGCAAAACCACTCTTGGGGGCCCTGGCAACTTCGTCTCCGACTCTCTTCGCCGACATGCGCCTTAGAATTTTCTTGCCTTGCCGTCCTTCCATCTTGAATGACCTTGGCAAACTGAATGCGAACTCGACGACTTTGTGGTCTAAAAGCGGTGAGCGGACTTCCAGGGAATTCGCCATACTCATGCGATCGACTTTCGCAAGGACTCCGTCCGCCAGATAGGTGTTCAAATCAAGCTTGAGAATTCTGGTCAGAAGATCATGCCCTTCCGTTTCCGCGAATTGATCCATGAATACGCTCTTGGCGTGATAGCCGCCAAGCCCGTGGCGAAACTCCGCACGATAGAGTTCATTTTTGTGCTCGGGCCGAAACACCGACATGTCAAGAAAATAGGCCTCTTCGGCGCTAACGGAGAGATTTTTCAGTCCCCATTTTAGGCGCAGCGGTTTGGGCATGCGGTCCATTTTGGGATAGAGCAGAGCAGCCAAACCGACCAGTTTGCGCCCTGCTTTTCCAGGTAGCCTACGGCGCCAAGTATCAAGCATGATGTTCTGGTAGTAGCGCCAGGCATAGCCACCGAAGCTCTCATCTCCACCGTCTCCGGAAATGGCGACTTTGACGTCTTCACGAGCTGCTCTTGAAACTAAGAAGCTGGGCAATGTGCTTGAATCGCCTAAGGGTTCATCTAGGTAGGAACTCACACGTTCAAGTGTTTCCCGAATGTCAGCATCAATGAGTTTGGTGCTATGGTTGGTGCCGAATTTCCTGGCCACTTCTTCGGCCAAGCGTACTTCGTCGCCATTGGCATCGTCAAACGCAATCGTGGTTGTCGTCAGGGGGCCATCAATGAGCCCAGCTGCACTAGCAACGACCAAGGTGCTGTCGATTCCAGAGGAGAGGAACGCACCTAGGGGAACATCTGATCGCATTCTAATGCGTACGGCTTCGTCAAAGATTTCCTCCAGACGGTCAAGAGCGTCGTCCTCGGACAAGCTGTGATCGACGACGAGCGACGGCTCCCAGTAGCGATGAAAGCGACAATGTGCATCTTTCATGATCATCATTGTTGCCGCCGGGATCTTGCGAATTTCGCGGTAAGCCGTCTTGGGAGACGGTATGTACTGGAATGTAAAAAAGTCTTCCAACGCCTCAAGATCAACATGGAGGTCGAAATCTTCAACTTGCAACAGCGCCTTCAATTCCGAAGCGAAATAGAAACGATCCTTGTGCTGAATGTAGTAAAGTGGCTTCTTTCCCAAGCGATCCCGAACCAGCACCAAGCGTTGAGTTGAAACGTCCCAAAGAGCGATGGCAAACATGCCACGAAGATGATCGACGAAGTTATCGCCGTACTCTTCGTAGAGATGGGGTATCACTTCAATGTCGCTCTGTGTTCGAAACGTGTGGCCGCGTTGTTCGAGATCGGCTCTCAGTTCAACATAGTTGTAGATCTCACCATTGACGACAACCTTGATGGAATCATCTTCGTTGCCTTGAGGCTGATCGCCGGTATTCAAATCGATGATTGCAAGACGTGCGTGGCCAAGAACAACACCGCCGATGCGTTCCTGGTGAATACCGTCGGGACCACGCTTCGCCAATTGAGCACACATTCTGCGGACTTCCGTGGCACTTTCATCCACACGTCCGACCGGAGCAACAACACCTGCGATTCCACACATGAGATTAGGTCGTCGCTTCCGCGTTTTCTTGGGCCGCGTGTTGTTGGTTGTGGAGATTCAAGAAACTCTGGTGCTGAATCTGTTGCCACTGAAAGACCTGTTGGCGCACTATTATTTCGAATGCCGCCACGCCGCCAAAATACCACCAGAGGAAATCGATCTTCATGTGACTTCCAAAGGTCGAAGCGATAATGAACGCCAGAAGTGTCAGCTCGTAGATATGGCTGATGAAGTAGACCTCTTTCTTTTCGGCGGGAGGAAGTGGCATGCGGCGCGTCCGCCTGAGGGCAACAAAGCACAGAAAAAACAGAGCAAAGAAAGGAACTGAAGTGACTAACCCACCGTCAGCAAGGGTCTGAAACCACGTACTATGGGCAACGAAACCACGGTGCCCTTTTGTGCCTTCCAATTCTGGTCGGTAGGGAATGGGCGATTTGCCGCCAAAATAGCCCGTATATCGAGGCGAAAGTAGTTGATAGTTGTCGAGACCAACACCGGTTATCGGCGACTCCAGGAACATCTGCCAGCCAGCTTTCCACAAGTCGAGGCGACTATTCGCCGCGAAGCCACGTTTCTGGTTGCTTGTCTCGAACGTCGTCATGAATCGCTCCCATTTCTTGGGAGGAGTGATGACGACAAAGATGAGAATCATGGCGAAAATTGTCGCGAAGCCCTTTGCTTTCTGTTTGGAACGAATGCTCATCAGAATCATGATGATAAACATGGTCAAGAAGCCACCTCGAGAGCCCGTACCCATGATGCCAAAAAGCATAAATGGGGCGACCCAAAAAGCGAACTTGCGTTCCCTGGAAGAACCGTGCAAATAGCGAAAATAAAGGAGAGGCAAAGCCATGACAAAAGTCATAGCAAGGTAGTTAGCGCCTCCGCCCTGAGCTGCTGCAACATTGGCCCTCGATGCGTCGCCACCACCGGCGGTAATGATCACGACTGATTTTAAAGTCCAAAGATTGGCGATGACATTCATCCATAGGAAGGTCAAAATGTCCTTGGGTGTACGTAGGAGCTGCACGACGAGGAACATGGCGATAATCAGTTTCATGATCACCACCGTCGCGGCCATCGAGGCATCCTCGCTCTTGAACGCCGTGAGTGAGGCGAGCAGCATGCCCGGTATCACGGCGATGGCGCAAAGCATGATTCCAGGCATACGCACTGTCTTTGCGCGCATGCCCCAAGACACCATTGTCGCTACGGTCAGCCAGAGCACCGGTTGCCACCAACTGGGTTGATCCCAGATGTCAGGCCGAAAGTAGTACATGACAATTGTGGCGTAGAGCCCGAAAATCGGTTTCCTCATCGTCATGACGATGAGAATGGGGACGAGAATAAGCATGAATGCTAGTCTTAGACTCAACTTAACCTCCCCCTTTTACTGGCTCATGCTTGAGCTGCGACTTCTTCATACATGGCCTCATAAGAAGCCACCATTTTGTTCAACCCAAAATTCTCGACGACATGAGCGAATCCCGTTTGCGCTAGCTCCGCACGTGCTGCCTTATTTGACCTTAAGTCATCCAGCGCCATGGTCATAGCACCGACATTGTTATTCTCAACCAAAATGGCGGTGCCTTGGCGACCAGCGACGTCACCGTTGCCACCGACATCTGTCGCGATCACCGGCAAACGACAGGCCATGGCTTCAACAATTGTATTTGACATGCCTTCATAAAAAGACGGTTGCACATAGACCTGAGCCGCTTTCATGACACGTGGCGCATCGCTACGTGCCCCAAGCATCAAGAGTGAATCTCCCAAGCCAGCCTCACGGCCAAGAGCTTCAATCCGGCCGCGCTCACTCCCTTCGCCAACAAGCACCAGAAGATCATCAGGCCCTCTCGTTTTCATGGCTGCAAATGACCGGATCAAAAGTGGCCAGTTTTTCACTGCATCCAGACGCCCGACGCACACCACTGTGAATGGCGATGCGCAGGATTCATCCGCCACAAATGAATCAAGACGTTCCAGGTCTATGCCATTGGGAATCACGTCAATTCGCTCTGAAGAAACATGGTAATCCCTGATGTATTCCTTCTTCATCGAAGGAGTTAGCGTAATTATTCTATCGGTTGCATAGGAGAGAATCTTGCCCATGATTCGACGTTTCAAGGATTCGCCATAAGCGTTTGCAAGGTCACGGCCATGGAATCCGTGGACACGGCGTCTAATCCCAGCTTTGCGGGCGGCCAAGATACCATCGGGATAGGTTCCCCAATTGCGAGTGTGAAGGATATCGGGAGCGATATCTTCGAGAGCAATTGCAATACTCTTGAAAGCTGATGCATGGCGTCCTTCTCCCAAATTCAAGGACAAGACATCGCCAGCCTTGAGTCGGTCTTTGAGGCCAGTTCGCGATCGAATAGAGACAACTGTGTGCCGAATGCGATCTTGATTGCCATGGTTG
>JAJRYU010000713.1 GCA_024275615.1 Planctomycetota bacterium | reverse complement strand
GGTTTCGGACCATGACCTTGCATCCAGACCGACCGGATGTCATGGGGATCTTCACCACGACCATCACCGCCGACAAAACGAAATACCCGGTACTCCTCGCCAATGGTAATTTGGTAGCCGAAGCTGATCTGGATGACGGTCGACATTTGGCACGTTGGCACGATCCCTTCAATAAGCCCAGCTATCTGTTTGCACTTGTTGCTGGAGATCTGGGCCTCGTGAGAGACAGTTTTACCACCATGAGCGGGCGTGACATCGACCTGCGCATTTATACCGATCGAGGTGACGAGGACAAAACCGCTCATGCGCTTGACTCGTTGAAGCGAGCGATGAAATGGGATGAAGAGGTCTATGGGCGGGAGTATGATCTTGACTTGTTCATGATTGTAGCGGTTGCTGACTTCAATATGGGGGCGATGGAAAACAAAGGTCTTAACATCTTCAATTCAGCAGCTGTTCTGACTCGGCCTGATACCGCGACCGACGCGGACTACCAAAGGGTGGAGGGTATCGTTGCTCACGAGTATTTCCACAACTGGAGTGGCAATCGCGTGACCCTCAGGGATTGGTTTCAGCTCAGCCTCAAAGAAGGGTTCACGGTCTTTCGCGACCAGGGATTCTCGGCTGACATGAATTCGAAAGCCGTGAAGCGCATCGAAGACGTGAGACACTTGCGGGCCGCTCAATTCGTCGAAGATGCTGGACCCATGGCGCATCCGATTCGTCCAGAATCGTTTATCAAGATCGACAACTTCTATACCTTGACCGTCTACGAGAAGGGAGCCGAAGTTGTTGGCATGATGCACACCTTGCTCGGAAGCCAGGTGTTTCGCCAAGGCACAGACCTCTACTTTGAGCGCAACGACGGGAAAGCCGTTACCTGCGAAGATTTTGTGTTGGCGATGGAGGAAGTTTCGGGAAAGGACCTAAGCCAGTTTCGGCGCTGGTATTCTCAGGCTGGCACGCCACACTTGGGTTTCGAAGGTATCTATGATGAGTCGGCTCAGACTTATACCATTACCCTTTCTCAATCCCAGTTGCCGAGTCCAGGGCAAGAAGAGAAATTGCCTTTGCATATTCCTGTGGCCGTGGGGCTTATCGATGATGACGGCGACGACTTGAAGTTACGCCTGTCGGGAGAAGATGAAGGCGTGTCCGGGACGCGGGTTTTGGACCTGACCGAATCGTCTCAGGTATTTACCTTCGAGGGCATTGAAAGAAAACCGGTCCCCAGCATATTGCGCGGATTTTCTGCGCCTTGCATTATCGATTGCGAAATCGAACAAGAAGATCTCCTGCATCGTTTAGCCAAAGACTCTGATGGTTTCAACCGTTGGGATGCGGGACAGACCTTGGCGTTATCCTGCCTAAAAGAAATGGTTGCCAAGCTGCACCAGGGTGAGGAGGCGCAACCTTGGCCTGATCTCATCGATGCCCTCGGGCGTGTCCTTGCTGATCGTGACTTGGATTGTGCATTGGCCGCCGAAACTCTCGTTATTCCGTCCGAATCTTATGTCGGCGACAATCTGAACGTCGTTCTGGTAGAGGAGATTCACCGGGCGCGAAGGATCCTGCGATGTGAGCTGGCGAAGGCGCACAAAGATGACCTTCTCACGCGCTACCGAGAGTTACAGTCAGACACCCTGACGTTTGATGCTGAAGCCATGGGGCGAAGACGGTTGCGCAATGTTTGTCTTGGATATCTCGCGTCTTTAGCTGACGAAGAGAGTGTGG
>JAJRYU010000712.1 GCA_024275615.1 Planctomycetota bacterium | reverse complement strand
GTGGGTATTTGACGGCGGAAACTGGAAAAAACGGAACGAAAAAGCACTCACAAGAATTGTGCTTTCGGCTGCCAAGAAACGACTCACTCGTGCAGGACTTTTTGTCGGTAGCATTCGGGCCGGGCGAATCCTGGTGAAGCGTGGCAATCGAGAGTTCCCAGTGAGCGACATCATTTGCCGCGATCCCAAGGACAAGCTCAAGGGCGTGATCTCCATGAGTGCTTTTGTCGCGGACGAAGTAGGCAAGATCGTGGTCGTTGGTTATTCGACACGCTTGGACCCGGCAGGAGCGACCAAAAAGGGGCCTCGAGACCACCTAGCGCAAATGCTGGGAACACTGCGGGTTACCAAATAGAGTTCGCCTTCCTCTCCTCACATACTCTCAAGTCAAACTTGAACGCTGGACAACGAAACCTCGTTGGTGTCGAGGGTTCCATTTGGCCCGCCAAGGGCGTGTGAATTGTTCGATTCAGTGGTTAGGTAGCGAGTACGTTCGGCGGAAGAAGGAAAAGAGAAAAGGGAAGTGCGAGGATTTAAGAGGTGTGCCGTAGATGTGTATTTAGCGTACCCTTTTCTTTGCCAATTTGTGAGGTGTGACGAGCGCTCCCCTTTTCCCATGTTCTTCCGTACCAGATATCGTCCGTTTGCTGCTTGCATCCTTAGTCAAATCTGATTCAAGCTTGTGCCCTCCAAATTAGGGCATCTCGGCGACTCTGCCTACTGCACAGTGAGATAGTACAGCTTGTACGATTGGAGAGGTACAAGATTCTCGGAGAAAATGGCGCAACCTGTTGATAATGCCGAAGCTGCATCGTTTTTAAGAGCGCTCGTAAGGATTTACAAGTCTCGGCGATGGACGAAGCTGCGTCTCTAAATCAATCGGAAATTGGTGAGAGAACCCCACTTTGTGGGGGGAGAATCTCCCTGAGAATCCCCTACAGAACGGTCTTCTTTTTGGGTTTCTTGGCTGGTTTTGAGTCTGGGTGGGGTGTCGGGCGTATTTTTCTCTTGTTGGACATGTCCCAGGCGCGCAACCAGGCAACGTTTGTCTTCTGCATTCCTAAATCGTTGATGAGCCTCTTCTCGAAGTCCGGATGATGGGCACCCCCGTAGAGGATGGCATACTTGCCTTGGGGATTCTCCTTGATCGCTTCCTTGAGGAGTTGCATGGCCTTGGCATTCCGCGCGCCAATGAGCAATTCGTCTCGAGCCCGGTCTTCTGGCTTCTTGAGCTTGTCGTAGATCTGGACTCCTTTGGCTAGTACTTCGGCAAAAACGGTCTTCATGCGGCGGCGAATCATCTGTTTGAGGGGCGATTCTGCTTGTCCTTCGACCGGAGCCAACATTCTGAGCCCTTTGACGATAATCGGGCCGAAGAGCTCAATGAGGTCTTGGTTCGGCAGCAGTCCGACTCCTTTTTCCTTGAGCATGCCCTGAAGTTCTGTCGCCGTGAGATCGGCGTGGGTCATGTTGCTCTTGGTCATGTCCATTCTCTTGGGTTGGAAAGCAAGACCGAGGGAGTCCTTGAGAGCCGATTGCAATCGAGATACGAGACTCATGGCTTCCGATTGCTTTCCATCTTGCTTGACGCCCTCATAGAAAACCGTGTCATACTTCTTCAGATGGTCTTGCAGGGCTCGATAGTAGCTGGGATCAGCGATGTGAACCGCCGCGATGAGCGTTACCGAGGAACCGACATCCAAGTTTTCGAAAGTCACGCAGGCTGTTTCCAATCGTGCAGCGCTCTTGCCCTTTACCACCCGAAGATAGGAGGTATTTTGGCTCGTCATGGCTTTGACAATTTTCTTAGCCTGATCCAGAGGCGACTCTTCTGATTGCGCCCAAAGCATGCATGGGGCAGCGGCTGTCAAGAGAAAGGCAAACACGAGGGCAAGATTGAGTTTCTTCATCAAATTGTTCCTTGGGACGATTGTTGTGCACAGTCTACGGCGACAATACGCATGAACGGTAGAATATATCGGGAATCTCGCGTATGAAGCGAGTCGAAAGGTCAAAGAGTGAGCCCCAAGGAGAGAAATATTCGTGAATTCAGCCATTCACACTGAAGGCTTGTCGGTTCATTTCGGTTCGGTGAAAGCTCTCGATTCGGTCTCCTTTGACTATGCCGGAGGCAGTTTGGGGCTCTTGGGTCCCAACGGAGCTGGCAAGAGTACGCTCATCAAGACCCTCTTGGGCATGATCAAGCCGAAATCTGGTCGAGCCAGTGTTCTTGGCATCGATTGCCGAAAAGACAGGATTTCTTTGCGGCGCCGTGTCGGTTATGTGCCCGAAAAGGACTGCCATGTGCCAGGAATGACGGCAGCAGACTACGTCACTTTGGGTGGCGAGCTCGCTGGCATGTCAAGACGTGATGCGGTGGAGCGAGCTCACGAGATGATTCGCTTTTGTGGAGTTGGAGAAGCTCGCTATCGTCCGGTCGACGGCTTTTCCGCTGGCATGAAACAGAGAATCAAGCTGGCTCAGGCGCTCGTGCATGACCCGGATCTTATCTTTCTTGACGAACCGACGAACGGACTTGACCCAGAAGGACGGATCCTTCTGCTCAATGTCTTGAAGGAACTCCACAAGAAGCAAGGTATTCGCATCATTATTTCCTCGCACCTGTTGAGAGATGTGGAATACGTCTGCGAGTCTGTGGTCGTCGTCAAGGCCGGACGTGTTGTTCGCCAAGGTACCATTGCCGAGCTCAAGGAAATCAGCGACCGGCGCTGGGGTATGCGTGTGCGCGGTGACATTCCGAGCTATGTGAAACTGCTGCAGGAAGCAGGTGCTGAGGTCATCGATTTGGATGGCGAGAAACTGGAAATCCAAACACCGGCTCCGGGTTCCGGACTCCTATTGAAGCTGGCGCGGGCCAGCGGTTGCCAAGTGAGGCGGCTGCAACGCCGAGAGTTACGCCTTGAAGATGCATTCATGAATACCATGAGAGACGATGCGAAGGAGATCCTCGATGGCGGTTCATGATCTTGGATACGAGCGCTGGAACGGCACTCTTCAAAAGCGGACCTTCCGCTGGCTGCCGATGGTGCGATACCACGTCAATCTCATTCTCAAGAGGAAAGTCATTTGGTTGATCTTGTTGATCTCCATCGTGCCAGCCATCGTTTTTTCCGGCGTGATCTATATCAGCTCAGAAGGTGCTCGTGAAGGCACGCAGATTGAACAAATCGCCGCAGGGGCTCAGGTCTTAGGGCAAGAAACCGAAAACCCGGTCGACTTTGTGGCGACGAGGTTCTTTCGCCGAGAGGCTGGATCGAACAAACCACTCACAATGAAAGAGAAGTACTGGTTTGTGACGACTCACGGCCTATTCTTGCTTCTCTTGTGGCCTCAGAGTTTCATCGTCATGCTCGTCGCAAGTGCTGTGGGAGCCAGCCTTATTGCTCAAGACGTACGTTCCAACGCTCTTGAAATCTATCTTACCAAGCCGATTACACCTCTTGACTATGTTCTTGGCAAGTTGAGCGTCGTGACTGTCTTTATCATGTTGACTACATTCTTGCCGGTGATGATCGTCTTTGGTGTGGCGGCTGCAAGTTGGCAAGGTTTCTTCTCAGTGACTTGGACGATCATTCCGAAGCTATTCGCAATTTGTCTGGTTGCATCGGTGGTCAATGGGGTTGTTATTCTTGGTCTGTCCAGTTTGGCGAAGTCCGGACGATATGCCACAGTCATTTGGTTCGCTATCGGATTCATCAGCTCCGTGAGTTCGGAATTCTTGAGACTTTTTACTGGCGAGCCTCTTTGGAACTTCGTTAGTTACCGCAACAATTTCCTCTACCTCTTTGCCAAGTTTCTCGACGTTGATCTATCCCGGCTACCAGGGGTCCAAGAGGTTGAAGCGTCTGTTCTTGTGCCTATCATCGTCCTGAGCGGGCTGGTGTTTTTCTCCTTTATGATTATGCGCAAGACGATTCGTGCCGTGGAGGCCAGCTAACCATGGCCGTAATCGAAGCAAACAATGTGACGCGTTGGTATGGCAACGTTATCGCTCTGACTCGTATCAATGCAAAAATTGAAACTGGAATTACCGCGTTACTTGGTCCAAACGGCGCCGGTAAGTCGACTCTGCTGGGGATCTTGACTGGGCAGTTGTCGGCAACCATGGGTACCGTGCGAGTTTTTGGGGAACCCATCTGGGGGAATCACAGGCTCAACCTAAGAATTGGTATTTGTCACCAGTATGACAATTTCTATGAGGACATGACCGCTATCCAGTTTACCACTTTGATGGCAAGACTCTCCGGATTCCGACGTGCTGAAGTCGGCGAGAGAGTACGAAACATGCTCAAGGAAGTGGGCCTCGCCGAGACTGCTTGGGAACGGAAGATCAGAGGTTTCAGCAAGGGCATGCGCCAAAGAGTCAAATTGGCGCAAGCGCTTATCCATGGTCCAGAGTTGCTCATCCTCGACGAACCCATGACCGGCTTGGACCCAGTTGGGCGCCACGAGATCGCCGCGATCATCAAGTCCTGGGCGGACCAAGGCAAGACGGTTGTTGTCTCGACTCACATCCTTCATGAGGTCGAGGAACTCACCGACCAGATTCTCCTTCTTGCTGAAGGACGCGTGGTGGCGGAGGGAGATGTCCATGAAATACGAAGTTCTCTTGAAGATCACCCCTACAGCATCAAAGTCGCCTGCGACAGGCCACGTGCCTTGGCGGAGTTCTTGGCACCCAATCAAGCTATTGAGTCTCTCGTCATCGATGAGGATCAAACGGCGGAGCCCAAACTTCTGGTGCGAACTAGACGCGCCGACGATGTTTTCAACATGATCACAAACGCTGTCGTAGAGTTGCGCCTCAATGTCACCGAAATCTCATCTCCAGATGATAACCTGGAGGCTGTCTTTGAATACCTCTTGCGTGATTCCGAGAAGAAAGGAGGTTTGTGATGCCCCAAGCGGATACGAAACTTTCGCCGCCAAGCTCTGTCTCTGCCGTTTGGCTCCTGGCAGTCATGCAAGTGAATGCCCTGTTGAAAGGGAAACGGGTTATTTTCCTCTTTGTCTTGTTGGCGGTCCCGCTATTTATTTCGGCAGTCCTGAAAGCCGAAAGCAACGATCCAGCACAAAACTTTGGCATGATGGCACCTTCTGCTTTTCTTGTCTTTCTCTTGCCCTTGATCGGTTTGTTCCATGGCACAAGTGCTTTGGCAGAAGAGGTTGACCAAAAAACCCTGGGTTATCTCCTTCTACGCCCATTGCCCAGAGAGCAAATCGTTCTCGGCAAATTTCTCGGCGCGTGGTTTGCCACGGTTTTCATTATCGGGTTTTCGGTAGTTTCTTGTCACATCGTTGTCGCGTGGCGTGGTCGTTTTGATCTCCTCATGGACTCTGACATCCTTAGGCCTCTTTTCGTTTTTCTCGTGGTCATGGCTCTGGGCGCCGCCATCTATGTTGCTTTCAGTCTATATCTTAGCGTCAAGGTGAAGCGTCCGATTTTCTTCGGTCTATTCTACATCGTGGTCGTTGAGATTTGCTTGCCCTTGATTCCAGGACCAATATCGAATCTAGCCATGAGCACGCACTTGCAAAGGTTGCTTCCACATTCCTACAGGAGTGGCGAAGCAATGGTGGCCGAGGGTGCTGGCCTAGTCCTTCCCAGTAGTGACCCATGGGTTTCCGGAGCCGTCCTGTTCTTGGTTTTCGGCCTTGTTGCATCCATGGCGATTTTGCGGTTTCGCAAGTATGACTTGAGCTACGGCAGCAATTGAGAAGTTTCTTAGTAGTCTTCTGGGAAGTTTGTTCGTAAGAACTTCTTGATACTACCCTTGGCCGCCACCCACTTTCCTTTTGACCAGTACTTGTTGGCTTCGTAGGAAGGAGCAGCACCGGAGGCGATCAGGAGATTGGCGTCATCGATGGGAATGATCTCGCGAATGAAGTTCGCGATGTAAATGGGCATGTGGTCTTCAAACGTAATGGCGTCAGGTTCAGCAAAACGAATGAGTACGATCAATGACGAAGTAATCCGAGTGCGGCGAATCTCGACCTGAACCGACTCGTACTGCGCAAATGCACCTTGGTCTTCTTCCGCAATGTTAAGCGGCTCTGTTCCTGGCACAGTTCGAAAAACATACTTGGGCAATTGCTTTTCGAGTTTTGCCAGTGCCCCGTTGTCGCCTCTGACATATTTTATCTTGGTGTCACTGTTAGAGAACTTGCTTGGCTTGTTGCTTGCCGTGAAACAAAAGGGAGGAATCGTTAGAGCATCGACCAAAAAATATGCTGGCCCAATAAAGTGGACGGTCACTTTTTGGTCACCAACACTAAGTTCATAATCGAACTCGTCATAACCCGCGTTCACTTTGATCGGTTTTGCGGCTTTTTTTCCTTTGACCGTGATGCGCTCGCCTTTGGTTCCACCGGCTTGATTGAGTTTTTTTGCTGGCCCAACTTGTTTCCACCAAGAGTAGGTGAGCGTTCCCGATGCCGCTTCCGGAGTCTCATGAATCAAGAATCCAGAAAAGACGTTTGGTTTTTTTAGCAGGACGATCTCGCCGAACGAAATGTAGGATTTCGCCCATTGAGACTTCTTGGTGGATTCGCCGGACTTGAGTATGTCCAAGCCGAGAGCCAGTTCTGATGCAGCCTGGAGTCTGGCCAGCGCTTTTTGTTGTTCTTCTTTGAGCGGCAAAGATGCAAGAAATTCAAGTCCTTTCTTGCCGTGTCGAAAGACACCAATCTCTGCTGTCGCCCGTGCTTCTTCGTTCTTTGCGCGTTGATACTTGGTGAGTTGTTTCTTGAGATCAGATTTTGCTCTGGAGCCAATCCCTTTTTGTCCATGGCATGGCGAAGATGTTGCCCACAACCCCAGGAGCAAGAGACAGATGAAGATTGATTGTCGCATTGGCCACCTCTAAGTCTATGATACGCGAGATCTAATCATAGCGATTCTGATCGAGGTCGCCAGATCTCCGCATTTCGATCTTCCAACCAATCTTGAAAATGCGAATGACGGCGTTCCGTTTCGCGGTTAGAAATCGCTCGTTCCAAGGCGGTTCTAGAGCCAACGATAACCAAACAAGACTTGGCCCGGGTTATCGCTGTGTAGAGAATTTGTCGTTGAAGCATCATCCAATGCTGATTGAAAAGTGCAAGCACAACCGCGGGATATTCGCCTCCTTGAGACTTGTGGACTGATATGGCCCAGGCCATTTGCAAACTGGTTAGTTGATTTCTTTCGAATTCAATGAGGCGGCCATCGAATTCAACCTGCATTTTGAAGCCAAATCCGTCAATCTGGCGGATCCATCCCTGATCGCCGTTAAAGAGGTCGCGGTCGTAGTCATTCTTGATCTGCATGACGCGGTCGCCAACACGAAAAATACGGTCACCAAATTCAAGGGAAGGGCGATCTTCGCCAAGGCCCGCAGCAATGACTGAATTGAGCTCTCTTGTTCCGACGGGCCCTTTGTGCATGGGACTCAGAACCTGGATATCCCTGTGGCTGGGAACATCCCGACGGTTCGTTAGCTCGTGCGTCACGAGATCACGGATCTTCTCGGCGCCCGCTTGTGGGTCTGATACTTCGTGCCAAATGACTTCTTGGCCACCTTCTAGGGCGATATCAAACATCTCGCCACCGAGAATCGAGTGCGCCAACCTGACGATCGCGCTGCCTCCAGCTTGCCTGTAGACTGTCGTCAGCCTGACCTTGGGGATATTCTGCGCACCGACGAGATCTCTTAGCACTTGCCCCGGACCGACCGAAGGCAATTGATCGGGGTCACCCACAAGAATCAATTGCGTCGTTGTCTTCAAGGCCCGCAAGAGGTGGACGAATAGAGGAAGGTCCATCATGGATGCTTCATCGATAACCACAACATCAGCTGCCACAGGAAAATCTCGGTCGTGGGCGAAACGTCGTTTCTTGCCGTCAAACTTCAACATTCTGTGTAGAGTAGAAGCGGGCAGCCCGGACACTTCTTCCAAACGTTTTGCCGCCCGACCTGTGGGGCTGGCGAGAACAACTTTTTTACCAGCCTTTAGCCACAAGGCGACGGCGGAACGAAGTACCGTGGTTTTTCCTACACCTGGACCACCGGTGAGTACGCAGAGGTTGAGGTTTTCCATCGTTCTGACAGCTTCGTTTTGTTCCAAAGACAAGTGTCCGAGAGCGGTGTCATCTTCACGAGTTGGATGGAGCGGTGAGGAAGGACTCTTGTTGTTCCGGGTACGAAGGCGGAGCATTTCCGCAGCTTCGCACTCCGCCAACCACGCAAAACGTTGGTAGACCTTGAACGTGTTGTCGTCAAGACTGTCGGTCGAAGGTTCTGGCCGGGCGATGACAATCTCTGTCGCGAGCACAAGGTTCTTGAGAACGGGGCGCAAGTCTTCGGAAGAGACATCCAAGAGAATTGCGGCGTTTTCGAGCAAGGCGTTACCAGGCAAACATAAGGACCCCTTGGTAATCCCGTCCTCCAAGAGATAAAGCAGCCCGGCACGGAGCCGCAGAGGACTTTGGAGTGAATAGCCCATGGATCTTGCCATGAGATCAGCAGTGCGAAAGCCGACACCATGGACTTTTTCGACTATGAGGTAAGGGTTGCGTTGAATACGAGAGAGAGCGTCCTTGCCGAGAGTTGAATCGATTCTTGCCGCTGTGCCTGGGCCAAGGTTGTGCCCTTGTAGGAAGACCATGAGCTCCCGTCTTTCACTTTCGGCGGCCCAATCTTTGGTGATATGAGACGCTCTCTTCTTGCCGATTCCGGGTACTTCGCGCAGCCGTTCTGGGGTTTCGTCCAAAACTTCCAAGGTCTGATTCCCGAAAGCCGCGACCAAACGTCTGGCTAACTCAGGTCCTATTCCTTTGACGCGGGGACCACTCAAGTAACGTTCAATGCCCTTGATCGTTGTCGGGCCGAGGCGCTGAAAGCTGGCGACTTGAAACTGCTGTCCGAATTTAGAGTGTTTTTGGTAGCGCCCTCTCAGTTTGAGCGTGTCGTCCTCAAAGACGGTACCGAGAGGGCCAGCGGCTGTTATGGTCTCTCCGCCAGATTGCTCCAGTCGGACCACGGCGAAGCCGTTGTCCTCATTTTTGAAGAGGACACGCCGCACCTCTCCTTCAATCGTTTGGCTTTCATCGACCATGGTGCATAGGATACCGTCGGAAAGGGACCTCGGAGCGAGACATGACAAAAAAGACCCGGATCTTACGTGTCGTCACTCGCCTGAACATGGGCGGCCCGACTCGCCACGTGAAAATCCTCTTGGAAAACCTCGACCGAGATCGTTTCGACCAGAAGCTCGTCGTGGGGCAGGTCTCGGAGGGCGAGATGGAAGATGAGGCCACAGCTTCCTTCATTGATCAAAGGGTGGCCTCGCTCAAAAGAGAAGTTGATCCCATCGCGGATCTTCGAGCGTATCAGCAGATCAAGAGTGCCATCTCCGATTTCAGGCCTGACATTGTTCACACCCACCAGGCGAAAGCAGGATTTCTGGGGCGTCTTGCTGCCCATGCCATGGGGGTAGGGAGAATCGTCCATACCTTTCATGGTCACACCTTTGCTGGCTACTGGGGATGGTTCATGAAAAACATGGTGTTGGCAGCAGAGCGATTCGCAGCCAGCCGAAGCGATCTTCTGTTGGCACAATCACCCAGCCAAGTCGAGGAAATTGTCGGTGAAATCGGTTGCAGGTTTCGCGAGAAGATGCGTCTTGTTTCTCCGGGAGTCGATTTCGCCGCATTTGAGTCGGCCATGCCCACGCCTTCCTTTCTGCGATCAGAGTTGGGATTGACAAGAGAGAAAATTCTCGTCTTTCTGGGTCGTCTGGCGCCGATAAAAGATCCGGCCGCGTTTCTTCGCGTTGTCGCCCGTGTAGCGGAGATTTTCCCAGAACCAATTGTCGCCGTGATCGTTGGCGGAGGGACAGCGGAACGAGAAAGAGAATTGCATGATCTTGTTGATCGTTTGAAACTCCGCTCCCTCATTCGTTGGCTGGGGTACCGTTCTGACGTCCCATCCATCCTCGCGCTTGGCGATGTTTGCGTTTCGACCTCGATCAACGAAGGAACCCCTCTCTCATTGCTCGAAGCGCTTTATTGCGGCAATCAAGTCAGTGCTTTTGCCGTGGGTGGGATCCCTGACATGTTACGTGAGATGCCTGGTGTGAAACTTGTGTCGCCTGGAGATGAAGAAGGGCTAGCGCAGGGCATTGCGCAACAACTCCAAGTCGAAGTACCTAACCATAAAGAGCGCGTGGACCTGCAGTCGAAGTTGAAAGACGCTTTTGGCGTCAAGCGTCTGGTTCGCGACCTTCAGGCCGTCTATGAGAGTCTCGACTAGTGCATTCGGAACCCGGTTGGTCGTGCCATGAATTGGTTTTTTGGGCAGTTGATTTGCGGACGAGTTGCCCGCGGAATTCGCAAATCCGTCCACCGTCCGGTTCTTGAGTTGGGATGATCGAGAGAGTTGGGTTGTCGGAGACTCTGAGTTTTCAGATGAGAGTTTCGGTCAGTCGTTTAGCGAGCCGGTAATAAAATCGCTCACCCGTTTTTGAGTTTCATTGTCCCGCCATCCGACCCACCAGAATTCTACGCCGACGTCGAAATAGCCAGATCGCTCTTTGCTTTCGTGGCACCAAATGACCTTGCCCATAGAAATGACGGAAGTTGGAAAGCCAGGGAGTTCCATCTCCAAAGCCAACATTTTGCCGATGTCGACAGCGGTGGCGTTCATAAAACAGATTCCACCTCCGGAGATGTTGCTCATGACGGCGGAATCGTTGGATTCTCCGACATCCGGACTCGTGACGTCCTGAGGTACGTCGTCCAGTTCCTGAAATTTCAGGGGGCATGCTTGGCTGATTCTTGGGAATTCACGTTCTGTAGTCACCGTCGCGTTCTCTTTTGATCGGCTCATACCTTCGGCCCTTTCCGGAGTCTTTCCGCCCTTAGTATCGACAATTCCGATATTGGACTTTACTGCGGTCCTGCCAAAGAGATGAGATCTTCAAACTAGGGTCCCAGAAAAAAGAACTCCAAAAAAAGAAACTATTTGGTAGGAGACGAACATCATCATGTATCAGGCTGGCAGGTGTAAGAGGGGGATCTACCCCGATTTTCGTAGGCTGGGAAAGGGGACTCATGTGTCCTTTGCGCGTTCCAGGACCCTGAGAGAGTCTCGTTGGCACCACGAGGACCTCATTTCAGAGTCTTTCTTGCCGTCGTTACCGTTTCGAAACGGTGTGGCGCGGGAAGTGAATGCCGAAGGTGCTGGTTGGGACGAAAGCCCCTCGTTCAAGATCTTGGGACCAGATCGTCTTGTCCACGAGATTGTCGTCACTTGCGGTCAAAAATCCACTGCTCCTCTCCGTGTCGATCCCAGGGGCTCTTTCTTCGATTCATCGACAATTTCCAGTCAATGTTCAATGGCTGCAGAGTGCTCGACATCGAGGAATGAGCCTTAGTGTTGTCGTCGGTAGAATTGTCCCTTCTTGTCCCAGAGGATCTCTGACTTCATCTCCAGGAGTTTCGCGGGGTCATGTTTTTGGCCCGATTTTGCCAAAGCCATGATTTCTTCCTGCAAGGTCTTGCCGCTGAACAACTTGGGAATCCAATTCATGACTGTGTCCTGCAGATCTGGATTCTTGGGGAGTACACGAAGGATGAAGGTCAGTGTGCCGCAGAAGCCAAGAGCTTGGAAGGCTTCTCGAATTGCTTTGGGTTTACCTTCCGCAAAGAGAGTGAGTAGATTCTTGCTCTTTTTTTTCAGGTCATCGACACAGGGGTGACCGCAAGCTGTGATTGGCGCGACCTTATCCACAAGGCTTCGAGCAAAGTTCAAGGCCAACTCGAGCGCCAATTTCTCGATCTTCCCGGCCTTGTCACGCCCTCGAATCGCGTCTTTGAAGAAGTGAGGGAGAGGTTGGCTGCGGTCGTTTTTCCCGAAGCGTTCAGCGAAAACCTTGAGATCTTTCTTAGGCACTACAGCAATAGTGCAGGCATCGATGCCAAAGGAAGCAAAAGTACGATGGTCGCCGGAAAGAAACTTCGGATACGCAGCAAAACTTAGGGATTTTTCTTTTGCAACTAGACTTCCTACAGCAGTAGTCACATTGGCGAACGGTCTCGAGCTTGGTCCCATGACTAGCGTCGTGCCCATGCCGCATAAATCAAAATTGTACGCCGCCAAGAAATTTTCGCCTGCATGTTGCTGCCCAAAAGCTCGGCTCCCAGAAAATTTGGACTCGCTGCCATCCAAAAACAGGAACAAGAATGCCTGATCGTGAAATGAGGCTAGCTTGGCTTTTGTTTCAGAAATGAGCTGCAGGAGAACAGCGCAACCTGAGGCGTTGTTGTTCGCTCCCATGGATCCCTTGCGCACATCAAAGTGGGCAGAAAAAATCGTTGGCGGGGACTTCATCGATCCCATGCGAATCTCGAGATTCGTTCCCTTGGCGCGAGCAAATTGCCAGGGTTTACGCATGAAAGCGATATTCTCAGTCTCCAGAACCGATTCAAGGTAGGTCCGTCGACTTGTGGTCAGGCGCCCAGCAAGATTATTCACGGTTGTCATCATTGACACTCCGGGGCTCTTGGCATCTTGACCTTGGACCGTGAGAGAGCTGAAACAAAGGAGGAGCAGAAGCGGTGTTAGGAGTTTGACGTTCATCTTGTGTTCGCGCATCTAAGTGTTTTACGGGGCCTGAGCATCCTAATCGATTCTCGATGCCATGCCTTGACGAAACGGACAATAGACTCTTGAATGTCTCGCACACGTGTCTGGACGACTAATTTGACCATGATATCAACAAAATTTTCCGGAATCAGCTGGCTCTTTCTCATCTGGATGCTTGCCTTTGGTCACGATTTCAACCCTTTGGGCGCTCAAACCGTTGACGGATTTCGAGTTGAGTTTGGCAGCGGTGTTGCTGCCGTCGAAGAGGCTCCTTGCATACTCACGATTCACGCTCTGGATGCGCGCGGGGAGGATCTCTCGAGTTTTGATTGGAATGAGGGCACGTTGCGGCTTGCAGGGCTGACGACCTCGGACGGCAACCCGCTGACCCGACTGACCAAGAATGGCCACACGCTCGGCAAGACGTCTATCGACTTCAAAGGCGGTCGGCTGACTCTGACGAACGTTGTGTTGAGCGATCGCGTTGTTGTCAGCCACAAAGGCAGAAGCTTCACAGTTGTTGAGCGAACTATTTTTCCGTGGGCGGCCATCATCCCGCCCTTGATTGCCATTATCTTGGCAATCTTGACCCGGCAGGTCCTGATCGCTCTTTTTGCCGGTGTTTGGGTGGGCATGTGGGCGGTTAGTGGGAGCCCCGTTGAGGGGTTCCTAGTTTCTATTACAGAAGTTGTGCCCGGCGCGCTTAGCCCAGATCGAGTCAAGATCTTGGTCTTCTCATGCCTCTTAGGTTCCGTCGTTGCACTGGTGGCGCGCATGGGTGGCACGCAAGCTCTCGTCTCGCTCATGACAAGGTTCGGCAAGACTGCTCGGGGCGCGCAGATCACGACCTGGTTGGCCGGCATTTTCATCTTCTTCGACGATTATGCCAATGCTCTTCTGGTCGGAAATACCATGAGGCCAGTCACCGACCGTTTTCGTGTCAGTCGAGAGAAGCTCTCCTATCTTGTGGATGCGACCTCAGCTCCAGTCGCCTGCATTTTTGTCATTTCAACGTGGATTGCCGCCGAGATCGGCTACATCGAAGGTAAACTCGGAACAGAAGCGGTGCAAGCGGCGACTGGTCTTGAATCGACCGCCGCCTATCAGGTATTTCTCTCGACAATTCCCTACAATTTCTATCCTTTTTTGTGTTTGTTTTTTGGCTTTCTTGTTTGTGTCATGGGGCGAGATTTTGGCCCCATGTTGCATGCCGAACGGCGGGCGAGGAATGAAGGAAAACTACTTGCCGATGGGGCGAGGCCTCTGAGCTCGAAAGAGATGGACGAATTGGAACCGGCGGATTCGTCTCGATTGCATTGGTACAATGCCGTCTTGCCCATTGGTGTCGTGATCCTGACCGTCGTCGTCGGTCTTTACTCCACTGGTCTTGAGTCGGTCACGGCTCAAGGTGCAGAACTCGCAACAAAAATTCAGTTCATGGTCGAAGACGGCGAATCCACTGCTGCAATTGAAATCGCCAAGGAACGTCTCGTTGAGCTTGAGAACCCACCTTTGCGCGCGATTTTTGGTGCTGCCGACAGCTACAATGCGCTGCTTCTGGCGTCTGCCCTGGGTGTTGTGATGGCGAGTCTCTTGGCACTTTCACAGAGGTTGCTTCCTCTTCGAGAAGTCGTGGACGTAGCCACTTCGGGAATCAAAGCGATGATGCCAGCAGCTTTGGTCCTCATCTTGGCGTGGAGCCTCCAAGGGGTTTGCGAGAAACTAAACACGTCACAGTTTCTGATTCATCATGTTTCCTTTACCTTGAGCTTTCTACCGGCGGCGGTTTTCGTCTTGGCGGCCGTGGTCGGCTTTTCGACCGGCACTTCTTGGGGCACTATGGGGATCCTCATTCCTTTGACGATCGACTATGCGTGTGGCATGGCTGTCGAAGCTTCTCTATCGCAACACGATGTCCGTGAGGTATTGGCATCGAGTGTTGGAGCTGTCTTGGCAGGCGCGGTTTTTGGTGATCATTGCTCGCCCATATCCGATACCACGATCATGTCTTCCATGGCTTCTGGTGCTGACCATGTCGACCATGTTCGCACCCAGTTGCCTTATGCCCTGGTGGTCGCCGCTATCGCCTTGGTCGTGGGCTACATTCCATCTGGTTTCGGCGTCTCGCCAGCGATTTCCCTGCCCTTGGGACTCATAGCGGTCTTCTTGGTCATATTGATATTTGGCCGAAAAGTGGGTGCAGAGTGATTTTCGAGACGATCTTGGGTGTTTTCAACAACAATTTCTGAGAGCAGAAGGTGAAATATCATCTTGCTCTACAAAGACGGGGCGAATGCGCCGATCTTTGGATATAGAGATGGTTTACGCTATTCTCAATCGTAAGGGTTGAGCGCAAAGTTTGGAGTGCGGAATCGTCGTTGTGATTTGGGAAACTGGATCAGCGAGGGCGCGCAGGCACCTCCTTGGGGGATTGGCATGGAAAATAAGCTTCTTCTTTTGGTGTTGGCTCTCGTTATCGGGGGTGGTTTCCTGGCTTATGGGTTACAGGACAGCGCCGAGCAACAAGACCAAGAGGTCGAGGTGCAGGACCTTCCTCTTGAAAAAGTTGAAGAGCCCAAACAAGAGCAGGGCGCCATGGGCACGGCCTTGGATACTATGCAACCCAAGGAACGGACTCCGGATGTCCCGGCGCAAGTTGGCCCCAAGCATCAGCTCATGGGAAAAGTGACTTCCCCAGCGGGTGATCCCTTGGAAGGCGTTTCAGTGACGCTTTTTCGCTATTCCTATGTCGCTCCTCCCAAAACGGGACGTCTGCGCAATAACCACGAAGAAATTGAGCGCGAAACCGTCCAGACCAATAGCGCTGGTCGTTATCTCTTCAAGGACCTGAGCGATGTTCAGGGACCTTTTTTTTCCATGCGCATTGCAAAAGAGGGTCTTTCGGAAGTCCTGAAAGATGCGGTTGGACCCGGCATGATCGTCGACGCAACCTTGGTGAAGGGGCGCACCTTAAGAGCGCGCATCGTCGACGCCGAAACCAACCAACCGGTCGGTGGTGTGTTCTGTGATTTGAGCATGATGGCGCCGGGCAAGACCAAACATGAGTATCGTCGGTGGCGGCGACAATTCACCTCAAGAGATGATGGTACATTTGAGATCTCCGGAGTTCCCGACGCTCCTTTGACTGCCTACTTCGAACACGGCGAGTACCAGTGGTTGCTCCTCAATCCTGACAACAACTTTTGGGCGTCTGCGGACATGTCGCAAGAGCTTGTCTTTAAGATGAAAAGGGGATTCGCCCTCAATGGTAAAGTTGTCGATTCCCGCACCGGGCAACCGATTCAGAATTGCAACGTCACCATGCGCGAATATATCATTCCGACTCGGCGTGAAATCACGGGAGTTTTTGGCAAGTTTCGATTCAAGGGACTTAACGCCGGTCGATTTGAAATGGTCCTGTCTGCAAGTGGCTACACCAAACAACCGATGATGCTTGAGGTCAGTGAAGAAGCGCTCAAAGGCGAGAAGATCTTCAAGATGATTCCAGCGGGATTCGCTTCTGGTGTCGTCTTGGATCCCAATGGCGCGCCTATCACCGGTGCTGAGGTATTCGTGGCCGAAAGCGTCGACATATTTCGCAAGGTAAGAGGGCAAATTGAAGCCCGAACGGATTCGGACGGGCTCTTCACGATCGCCAATTTGGATGATGGTAGAGACTATCGTATCGCCGTCGCTGCAGAAGGATTCTGCACGGCTGTCTCCACAGATTTCAAGGCGGTTTCCGGCGAGTACTTTGACGGTCTCATTATCAAGATGTCCTTGGGAGCGACCTTAAGAGGTCTCATCGAAGACGAGAATGGCGTACCCATCAAGGGGGTCACTGTTACCATTGAACAGCCTCCTTTCCGGGAGGCTTGGTTTCCGCCAGGAACTGGACAGGGTCAAAAGGGCACTCATTCCGTCATCTCCAACAGTAACGGATATTGGGAATTTGTAGGGATTTGGCCAGGTGCCTACCAATTGTCTATGAGCCATCCTGAGTATGTACCGTTGCCACCTTCGAAAGTCCTCATCGAAAAGTACAGCGACCGCATCGATCAACCCATGACTCTTACGCGAGGGCTCACGATCGAAGGAACCGTCACGGATGCCAATGGTAGTCCAGCCTCGGGTGTGGTGGTGACAGCGAGCATCGGCCGGTTTCGTCTACGAGCCGTTTCGACAAAGACGAATACGGATGGCAGTTACTCCTTGGTCCAGTTGATGGACAATGACTATCGGGTCAAAGCCATGGGGACGGGTGGAATTGCTGCAGTCCAAGAAGAGGTGCCTGCTGGCTCGAACAACATCGATTTTAGTTTGCAGCCATATGGCTCGATCGAAGGTGCCGTAATGGCCTATCAAGCCAGCACACCGATTGATCGATTTCGGATTCGAGTGCGGCCTTTGCACGACTTGCCAAAAACCCAGAACAACCAAATTGACACAAATTCGCGCATGGCCCAAAGGTTGATGGAAATCAACGAATCCTATGTGGATCGGACATTGGTGGCGCCGGAC
>JAJRYU010000711.1 GCA_024275615.1 Planctomycetota bacterium | reverse complement strand
TGGCCGTGGCTAGCAAGAGACTCGTGACGATACCTGTCGAAGTACTTGCTTGACTCCGAAGCATCATCATCATGCCCCGTGTCATGAGCATGACGCCAATAGCGATCCAAACGAAACCGGCAATCTTCTGGAGAGTTTTGGCTTGGACTCTCAACGCAGACCTCGATCGGAAGAATCAGAAGTGCTGAAGGACGCTCTTGGTCTTAGGTCGCCGCAAGTAGATGGCTCGAACATAGCGAATCCTATTTCATCTTTGCTCGGGTCGTCGCTCGCGGCCTCGAAGTTGGCTTGGTGCTCGGCTGGCTCTTAGCCTGTGCTCTTCCCGCTTTTTTCATGTATGTCTTGTCATCGAAAAGAACAGAACCTGGTTTCGTTTCGCCCGATCGCCATGACTCAAGCAGAAGTTTGAAGCGTGAATCCTTACGAATCTGGCTGAGGTCTTTGTCAGCTACTGCCCAGTCAAAGGCGTTGAATCCCCAGTTGAACGAAGTCTCCAACATGTACAGCGCGAAATCGATCCGCTTCAATTGGGAAAGAAGGCAAGCGAAATCGTAACACTGCCCTGCGATATTCCCTCGCGCTTCAGGGTTTTGGGAAGCAAACGTGCAAAGGCTCAAGACAAGTCGCAGATAATCGGTGTTTACTTCGGCGGCCGTCTTGATGTCTCCCACTCTTTGCAAAAGGTCGGCCGATTGTTGATATGAAAGCAACAGGACTTGCAGGTTGCGCTCGGCCGCATCTTTGCGGAGCTCCTCGACGACGATGTTGCGATTCTTGAGCAGTCGCGCGTCGAGCAATTTTCGGTCACCTAAGCGAGCGAGAAGGATCATTGCCGTGTCCTTCATGGCAGAAGTCTCGTCTTCTTCGCTATGAATGGCATTCACTTCCTTGCGAAAATCTGCTCGCTCGGTCTTCGGACAAAGCTCCGCGATTCCTTCTGCTGCATAAGCACGGATCATGGTGGTCTGAATACGGTCCGAAAATATGTACAGAAACGCTCTTGAGATCTTCGGAGCGCGGTTCTTCAGATCAGCAAACATACCTCGGTAAGTCCCGCGGCCGAGAAACTTCTTGATGGCTTCCATTGCCAGGCCAACATGGATCGATTGGTCCAAGGCAAGAAGGACCGCCTTGTCTGATGCTGCCACTGACTGAGAAAGAACATCAAGACGTCCGGACACGTCAACACCGAGGCGTGAAAGAGCGCGGGCTTTGGCAATCCATGAGCTACAAAGAAACTTGGCCGTTGGGGCATCCGCCTTCAGTGTCTGCTTGCGCCTATCGGCTTGGCGCCGCAAAACGAGAATGGGAAGTGCCAGTTCGGGCTCCTCGCGCGCCATCGTTTGTAAGGCTGAGTGAGCCATCGGACCAAGCTCGCGAATCGTCGCAGCATCCGCCAAGAATGACTTCAATGAATGGTCAATAGGCTCTTGCGCTGAAGCCGTGATCGCCGAAAGAAGAAAAGTAGCAACAATAACGAATGGTCTCATGTAGATCGTCACTCCTCGTTCAGTAGCGGGTGAGGAAGCAAGGCTCAGAAATACGAAGCTATGAATCCGTTTCCAACAGCAGAATAACACAGTGTACCTCGATAGCCTCGTTACGCCCAACCGGGCCGAGCTTTTCTTTAGTCTTGGCCTTGATGCTCACCTGTGAAGTCTTGACCTTCAGAATCTCCGCGACTCGTGCAGCGATTTTGTCCTTGTAGGGTTTCAGCTTTGGTCGTTCGGCGATGACGTTGACATCCAAGTTGCCCACTCGGAAACCAGCTTCGGTGACCTTCTCCATCGCTCCGGACAACAAGTCGGCGCTATCGGCGCCAGCGAATCGGGGATCATCGTCAGGAAATAGCTCACCTATGTCCCCAAGTCCCGAGGCACCCAAAGCTGCGTCCGTGATGGCGTGGAGGACGGCATCACCATCAGAGTGTCCAATAAGTCCGCGATCATAAGGAATCTCAATTCCACCGAGAATGAGTGGCCTTCCTGTGCCCAATCGATGAATATCATAACCGGTTCCGACGCGCATTCTCAGTCCTCTTGGTGTAGCCCATTGCGAACAACCAAGGTTGCCAGCCGCAGGTCGTCAGGGGTAGTCACTTTGAAATTCCAACGTGAGTCTTCGACCGCCAAAACAGAATGTCCGCTCAATTCCATTGCCTGGACGTCATCCGTTACTTCTACTCCTCGATCGGCGGCTTTCTTGAGGGAGGCGATAAGAAGATCCTTTCGTGCTGCTTGTGGCGTTTGTGCCAACCGAAGATTTGCACGGGGAACAGTGCTGCGGACAACGTTGTCACCGTCAACTTGTTTCACTGTGCTTGTTACCGAGACGACAGGGACCGCACCGGGGTAGTGCTCCAAGGCCGCGACCAAAGCGACGATGGTCGCTTCCTTCACAAAGGGCCGGGCGGCATCGTGGACCAAGACATTGGTTAAAGATGCATCCAGTGCTTCTAGCCCTTTGAGAACGGAGTCTTGCCGCCGCGCCCCACCTTCGACAACTTTGGTGACCCCCATTTCAGCGAGTTTATGACCGATTTCGCCCATGGAAAATGTGTCTAAATCATCGGCGTGCACGACAACCACCACTTCATCTACCGCCGGACTTGCGGAAAAACTTTCCACACAGAAGAAAAAAAGCGGGCGCTCAACAAGGGGCACAAGCGCCTTATGGAGGCTCTGCCCCAAGCGTTTCCCTTGTCCCGCAGCCACCACGACAACTCCACATCCCATCCCAAGTTACATCCTATTCCGCGTGCCTCCTGCCTTGCGAAATATTAGCAAGTCTTGGAGCTTTCATTCCTCACCAGCCTGCCTGTTGCGGCCACAAGGGTCAATACCCACCCCAGTTTACCTCAGCTTTCGTCCCATATGAGTCGAGATTTTCCATTGGATGCCAAGCCGCGTTGACGGCGCTCTCTGACTACAGAATAAGGGGGATCAGATGTCATCCCGTAAGCCAAGTTTCTACTACAAATCGATGATCATCCTCTGCGCCTTAGCTTTTCCAGCTGCCGGTCAGTCATCTGCCGGAATCACTTGGGAACAAAGTCAGGGCACCGAGATCCCCCTGCTCATCGGCGCACCGTCAACCGTCACAGTGACGGCGGTGCCCAACATGAACTACGCCCTTTTGGCGGCGCGACAAACCAGCGTCACCCAAACACCCATTGGGCAAATTGAAATTGATTTTGGCGATCCCGACTTCGAGATCTCCATTGACGGATTTGACCCAAGCCACAATTTGTTTGCTTGGGGATTCGTAGACTCTCTGGGTCAATTCACCTTCAGTTTTGTTCCCTACGCCCAAGGCAGTCCAACGGGACAGAGAATCTACTTTCAAACTGTCGCTCAAGACCCTGCCGCTGGTCCGTTTAATCTCGCGCTGTCCAATACCGTGGGTTCGATTTCCTCGGCGTTGATCCCCAGAGTTGACACGGTTTCTCCCAGATCTCTGGCCTACGGGGACATTGTTACTGTGACCGGAGACTTTTTTACCGGAAGCTACGGCTCCCAAATACCGCCCACGATCACGATTGGCGGAGAAGAGCTCACGCTCATTTCCTTTACCGACGAAAGCATCACGGCGCTTGTCAATGGCAACGTCAACTCGGGTAGTATCCGTGTTCATTCCGACGTCGGTTCCAGTTTGGACCTCAGTTATGATCCCGGTCGTTACGTTGTCGTTGCTGGCAATCTTGCAACAGAGCAAAGTCAAGGCACAACGCCGATGGACGGTCACTTCACAGTCACCGGTCAACTATCATCAACGACCGAGATTGACACCTACTTCGTTACTCTCGCAGCGGGCGAAGAACTCTTCCTCGAAGTATTTAACTACGACACTGTCAACATGATCGTCAACCCCTACAGCCCAGCGAATTGGACCAGTGTTCAATTGAATTCCCTGGTTGAACTGACGATGCCTGGCATTCCGATCGATCCAATTATCAGCAACAATGACGGTGGCCCCGGTTTCGCCGGAGCCATTGGCGTCGTTCAGGCCAGCAGATTCGTGGCGCCGTTTTCCGGTGATTTCGAAATCCGCGTCAGTTCGGCTTTCAGTGTGACCATGGGTGACTACTTGCTCAACACATGGACTCGACCCGGTGATCCCACGGAAGTCCCGGAGATTATCGGCATTCACCCGAACTACGTCTATCCAGGTGGCGAGATTGAAATCTATTCCACAGGGCTCGATCTTTCGACTCCTGGGGCGAATTCTGTGGAATTCCCTGGACCCAATGGCTCCTGGGTTACGGCACCAATGTATATCCTTGGCAATGGCCACATCGCCGCCATTGTCCCACCAACCGCAGTCACCGGACATCTTCGCGTCAAGAATGCTCTCGGTTTGGTCTCTTCTTTTGACGCCGATGACTATCCATCGTTTTACATGCTGCGAAACATCCTGTCTCTCGAAGGACAGATCTCAACTTTTTCTGCCTCTCAACAAGTCCTCGGCAATATCAACATCAATCAAGAAGTTGACAACTACTTCATCACCGTTTTTGCCGGCCAAAAAGTATCAACGCGGGCATTCATGTACGATGCCGCGGCTGGTAGGCTCGTCAAGGGCCGGATTTTCGACACCAATTTCCTTGACCCGGAGTTGAGAATTCGCAAGCTCATGAGCGGGCCCATACAAATCCAAGACGTTCATTCCGGTCCGGGAACCGCCGCCGAGATCGGCGGGCCAAGCATACCGGCTTGGATAGTGCCCACATCGGACACCTACGAACTT
>JAJRYU010000054.1 GCA_024275615.1 Planctomycetota bacterium | reverse complement strand
GGCGACGCCGACATGGTGCAGATGGCTGATATTGATAACGACGGCGACCTTGACCTCTTCGTGGGTAACGAAGGTGCAGCCAACATCCTGTATCGCAATGGCTTGAACAACTTCAACTACATGAAGATCAAGGTCACTGGTCAGGGTGCCGGTGCCGGCACGAGTTCCTCGGATGCTCGCGGTGCCATCGTTACGCTGAAGGACTCCATGGACAACATTCTCGCGACTCGCGAGATCAGTGGTGGCCGTGGCAAGGGTTCGCAAAACGTGAATGAGGTTCACTTCGGTGGTCTCATACCAAGCATCAAGTACAAGGTCGTGGTTAGCTTCCCGAGTGGCAGCACCAAGACTATCTTTGTTGCCCCTCGTTTGCTTCCTAACCAGACCTTCACCATCAACGAATAGTCCCTAAACGGACATTCACGAATAAGCCCCGCGATCATTGACATCGCGGGGCTTTTTTTATTGCCAAGTAGGGCAACTTCTCACTGGTTGGATGGGGAATCGGAGAAGATTCGTTCTACTGCCATCTCCAAGTCATACTCAGGTTGCCAGCGGAGGATCTTCTTGGCCCTGGCGTTTGAGTACTGGAGTGGTTTACAGCGCGCATGAAGCGAGGCAGGTTGAAGCAGACCTGGTAGTCCCACTCGGCCACCCAGCACCTTGCGATTCGTCCAGTCGGCAATGTCGGACAGCCGTCTTAGCCACGTCCACGGAAGCGTCATGATTCTCGGTCGTGGATTCGTTTTTGTAGCCAGGATTTCCAAGTAGCGTTGACGCGTGGGCAGGTCGTCGTCGACGATATTGACAGTAGCCCCAGTTGCGGCTTTCGACTCCAAAGCGGAGACGATAGCGTCAGCACAGTTCTCAACATAAGAAAGGGGCAGGGGAGAACTCCCGGCATAAGCCACCCATTGTCGCCTTCCCAATTGGGAACCCAAGTGATAGCTCCATGTGCGCGTTTTTCCGTAGACGATTCCTGGGCGTAGGATTGTCCAATCCCAATTGTGGCTAGTGCCATGGTCCCGTATTGTATCTTCTTGGCGGCGCTTCATTTCAATGTAGGGCGCGGCGCCATCAAAGCATTCGACAAGGGGTGAATTCTCGTCGAGAGCCGACCCGCTTGGTATTTTCTGAAAGTCGTAGATCGCCAAAGTGCTGATTCCGACGATGTGTTTCACTCCAGCTTTGGTCATGGCGCCGAGCAGATTCTGCGTGCCCAGGACGGTCTGAGAATTCTGCGTGTTGTGATCTCCAGACATAGCAGCCGCGCAGTGAATCACTGCATCGATCCCTTCAAGGGCCCGGGAAAGTTCGACAGGGTGTGATAAGTCTTGCTGAACGAATTCGACATTGTTCTCCCAGTCCTTCTCGCCGGTGAAGTCCACTAGCGGTTGGCGCGTCAGGACGCGAATGTCATGGCCATTGCCACGAGCTTTGGCAATGACATGCCTTCCAATAAAACCCGTGCCACCTGTTATCAATATCTTCATTTCGTTCTCGATTCGTCAGCGATCATAGACGTGTTCGTGCCGCCAGCCAATCACCGGAGCACATTTATTCACCACAAGTGCGGTCACGAATCCATGCCCATGCCACGAGTCGTTCCCGATGACCCCTATAGTCTCGATTTGTTCGGCCCAAACTGGAATCGTGAAATATGCCAGCGGCGTTTCGCGATCTCGACTGCGGTGCTTCTGAGCGAATATTCCGGCTAACCAAATGGTGTTTCTTGTGTGACACCCGTTGATATTTCGATGTAGTATTACCAATGTGTCAACAACAAGTCTGGAAACTCAAGTTACCGCCAACATGAACACTGAAAACGAAGATGTCGTCAAGAACTTGCTGTCAGTC
>JAJRYU010000710.1 GCA_024275615.1 Planctomycetota bacterium | reverse complement strand
GGCGACAGGGGAAGCTCCCATGTTGGCGTTGATCTTGGTCTTTGTGGCCCGGCCGATGGCCATCGGGACGAGACCATGTTTCAGATGGTTCTTGTTGGCAGGAATGACTAGACGGCCGGCTGCGACTTCGTCGCGCACCTCCAAGGCGCTGAGATGAGGTTCTTGCTCCGCGACCTTCTCCATTTCCGGTGTGACCTGCCCCAGGCGAGCACATTCAAGTTGGGTCATGGGCACAAAACCATCAGGAGCTTGCCACGTGCCGTCAACCAACTGCCAATCTGATGGCATGAAGTCCCAGGCCGTCTTCAGGGACGGCTCAGGCATACCTGGCGTATCAGGTGAACTGTAGGTCCAACGGCCCTCAGGACCTGGGGCGATATGGCTTTTCTTGGCAAAAGACCCTGGATTTGTACCTTGCTCAGAGGTGGATGGGTTGCTTCCGACTTGAGGCAGCTCGTAAGCGTCGTAACGATCTTGGGATGGATTCATGGGGACCTCTGTTTCAGCTCGTACTTCGGGGAAAGACGCTGATCCGGGCCTGATCGCTGTCCCTCCGCCGGTATTCCCGGATCAGGTTCTTAGGGTGTGTTCTCAGCCTCAGACCCATGAGGCACCCCCCGCGATAGCTCAATCTTAGGGCTTCGTGGATAGGAGGGCAAATCGAGAATATTAGTCTTTGAAGACCGAGCGCCCCACCGAACCATCTTGCTTGGCGAAAAAACTCTGCTTGCCCGACCGTGGGAAGGTCGTCCAACTTTTTGGTCCTCGGATCCAGATCTTCTCGGCATCGAAGCTGATGTCGAGCCTACCCACCCGAATCCATCCTTTGACCGAATTCACTCGTCCGTTGTATCCTTGATAGCCACGGCAGATAAACCGGCGATCATCGATCTCAACGATCGTCGACCGATCTTCCACCCGCACTCCAACTCGGCCATTAACGTCCTCAACGAGGATCGGCTCCTTCGTTTCCACCGTCACGACCTTCTTGGGGTTGCTGTAGGGTGTCTTACTTGAGCAAGCCATCACCGAGCAGCTGATTAAAAAAGGCAGAAGGAGGGAAATCGTTGGGTGTCTCATGCCCTCAGCATAGCGATTCGGGGGCCAAGCGGACTTTGTTTGACGAAACCCAGGCAAAAGCACGCCATCAACCGGCATTATTCACGACCTCGCGGCCAAAGGCAGCAGCATGGTGGCCGTCCTCGTCGTCATTCGCCGTTCACGACCGAGGGTCGCTCGCGGCTCATTCCTCGATGTCGAGTACTCTGCTCCTCTTATGCATTCACAGGGAATCGCCGATGAGGCGAAGAAAGAGGCAATTGGTTTGACTCGGAGCAGGGATGTGGATCTTTGACCGCAAGTGACCACAATCTCATGAACAAAGCGGGTTAACAACGGTCCCCTCGGAGCCACAACAATCGTCGTCTGGGTGCCAAAATGCGACATCTTGCCGTAACATTCAGCCGGATCTGTCCTGATATTTTCGTATCATCATTTTGCGTGATCCGCTGTGGAATTGCCCTCGCGCGGATTTTAGTCAAGATGATGCGCTGGTGATGTACTAGCATCCCATCCCGGATAGATTCTCTGCTTTCGGGTTTGGGGCCACAAAGTATCACAAAGGGTTTGCGACTTGGAACCAAAACAACACTTGGGATCGGCCGCATTAAGCCGATACCAAACCGAAGACGGGGCCTCAGCGTATTCCGGGAAGTTCGAACGCTCCCCTTCCCGCAGAAGGACGAGCCGCCGCGAATACGCCATTCTTGAGTCCTTCCTGAACCAGGTTGCCTTGCCTGAAGCCAGTTTGCTCAACATGGCTTGTGGAGCAGGTCGTTTCGTTGAGCTCCTGCGCCCCGCTCAACGAAGCAAGGTGGTGTACGCCGATTTTTCGCCACAAATGCTTGAAGAATCTCGAGCGCGCCTCGCCGGAGGAGACTGTGACCACGTCGAATTCCGCCAACTAGACGCGACCCGTGATGACGCTATCCCTGGTTTCGACCTCGTATTCTGCGTCCGCATGTTGCACCACATGAAAACCATTGAGTTGCAAAACCACTGTCTCGATTTCCTCTGCGGTTCATCTGACAACTGGCTCGTTTTTACCTGTGCCAGCAAATCCACTTTCAAGGGTTGGTGGCGTCAATTTCGCACGAACCTCGGGCTGCGGAAACAAGGCGAGTGCCTCTTGGCTATGAATGACTTGACAGGACGACTAAGATCAAGAGGCTTCGAAGTCATCTCGCGTAAGTTCGTCGATCGCGTGTTTAGCAGCCAAACTTGGATTCTGGCGCGGCGACCAGCTGCAGAAAGATAAGCTCGCTTGAGTTCAAAGACGACTCTCTTTGTCCTTGCTCTTTTGGCTCTGTCCTTCGCGCCAAATCTTGCCGGAAGTCTCCACGAGCCCGATGAAGGTCGGTACGCCGAAATCGGCCGGGAGATGCTTCTGGACGATGGCGAGTTCTTGGTGCCACGCGTTGGCTCCGAGATGCACCTCACGAAACCGCCATTCACATATTGGGCCACTGCACTGAGCACAAGAATCTTCGGCGCCAACGTCTTCGGTGCAAAATTCTTCGTCAGCTTAGCCAACCTCATGATCCTGCTCTTGGTCTTCAAAATTGGCTCCTATCTCTTTGGCAGAGAATCGGGCATTCGGGCATGCCTCATTTTTGGCACCGGCCTTTACGGGTTCATTGTCGGCCACTTCTTGAGCACGGATGTGTTTATCGTCTTATGGCAGGCGCTTGCTATTTTTGCTGCCTGCCGAGGCACGGTCGATGAGAAACCCGCTTCGAATGCCATGGTCTTCTTGTTCTGGCTGGCATTCGGATTGTCTTTTCTGACAAAAGGTCCCCCGGGGCTCTTGGCTCTTCTTCCGGCATGTCTCTTTTTGCACCGCAAGAACCAACTGAGACGATTTCTTAATCCTCTGGCGATAGCCATGTTCTTGGCGCTTTCTTTGTCATGGTACGTCTACATCGTGATTCAAGATCCTGAACGTTTGCGCTTTTTTCTCTTTGAAGAAGTCTGGCAGCGCATCGCGTCAAACCGTCACCACCGCGAGCACACACGCTGGCTCTTCGTCGCTATTCTCGCTTTCGGTGCTTGCCCCTGGTTTGGGAAACAAGCCCAGCTCATAGGCAACGCCAGAGACTGGTTCAGAAACGGACGCCGTCCCCTTTCTCCGGGACACCTGCTTCTCGTGACCTGGGTCGCAAGCTCCCTTGTAATTTTCTTCTTGTCACGCTCGCGGATGTTTTTGTACTTGGGGCCACTGTGGGTTGGATTCGCCGTACTCCTTGGTCAAGCGAGCCCAAGGGATGTCAAGCCGCAGACAAGAGGGCTTGGGCGCCGGCAGATCGCATTCATTTTTCTTTGGTGTATCGCTATGGCATGCGCCCAAGAATACGCCAAGGGCAGCAAGCTCGGCGGAGATTCTAAGCGTATCGTCGAAGCCATCGAAGCCTACCCGAATCATCAGAGCATGAGGCTCATCAATGGCATTGGCAAGAAGGTCTATTCCCTAGCCTATCTCACTGAGAACACCGGCTTTGTCCAGGTGGACAAAAAGCACAAGAGGAAAAACACGACACCGACCTTTGCCGTCGACCAACTCTTGCGCAAGGACGAAATGCGCGCCTTCATCGTGGTCAAGAATCGCTTCGTCGCCCCACCCTTAGAATTGCTCACCGCTACCAAGGAACTATCGCTGTGCCTGTTGCGTCGCGATCAGTCGGCGCACCAAGAAGACGTGCGCCAG
>JAJRYU010000709.1 GCA_024275615.1 Planctomycetota bacterium | reverse complement strand
TCCAAACAAGCGGCAAAGAGGCCCTCCTTATTGCCGAACTCCTGGTACATGCTGTGCTTGTTCAAGCCGGTTGCTGACACCAAATCTGCGATCGAAGTGCGAAGATGGCCACGGCGCCAGAATACTTCTGTCGCCTTATCCAAGACTTCTGACTTGTTGTATTCCTTTGAGCGGGCCATGGTTCTCCTGTGGTAATTCCAAGGGAATATAGAACGAGCGTTCTGGAAACACAACCCTGACGAGTAATTTCTTACAAATCGTGGGCCCTAAGGTCGAACATTCGCCAAGACGCTTTCAATGACATCATCCGTCGTTTTGCCCTCGGCCTCTCCTTCAAAATTCAGAATGAGTCGGTGCCGAAGACTGGGGAGTACAGATCTTTTCACGTCGTCGAAGGCGACATTGTGACGCCCGTCCATCAACGCTCTCACTTTTGCTGCCAAAATGATCGACTGGCCGCCACGTGGACTCGCTCCGAACCTGAGGAAGCGTTTGACTTCGCTTGTTGCAGTCGGGCTTTCTGGGTGTGTTCCCATGACGATCATGGCGACGTATTCATGAACAGCGTCGGCGACCAAGATCTCTCGAGCCAGTGTTCGCATTTCGAGAATCCTCTGTCCTTGAAGAACGGGGCGAACGTCGGCGACCTTGGTGGTAGTCGTTTGGCTGAATATGGCGACTAGAGTTTCCTTGGAAGGAAAGGTCACGGCGAGCTTGAACATGAAACGATCAAGTTGCGCTTCCGGAAGGGGATAGGTGCCTTCCATTTCAATGGGGTTCTGAGTTGCCATGACGAAGAACGGTTGTGGCAATACGTGCATAACCCCGCTGACGGTGCACGTTGCTTCTTGCATGGCTTCCAGGAGAGCGCTTTGGGTTTTCGGTGTGGCCCGGTTGATTTCATCAGCCAACACGACGCTGGCGAAAATCGGCCCTTTCTGGAACTTGAAATTTCGTCTGCCGGATTCATCTTCAACAACGATGTTTGTTCCTGTGATGTCCGCCGGCATGAGGTCCGGTGTGAACTGGACTCGGGAGAAAGGCAAGTCGACGGCTTGAGCGAGAGTCCGGACGAGAAGTGTTTTTCCCAACCCTGGCACGCCTTCTAGGAGTACGTGACCCCCTGCGAAAATACTGACAATGACATCTTCGATAAGTTCAGCTTGGCCAACAACGGCCTTGCCAATTTCCGCCTTGAGTGTCGCCACATCGTTTTGGAATTGTTCTATTTTGGCCACGATTTCTTGGGTATCGGTCATCGCTTTGTCCTTGATTCGATTCGCATCTTCATTCTTTTACCGTCTTCAGCCGGAATCCTCTACCTTGATTCATGGTTTGCTGACACATGAGCGAGGACAGCATTCAGATCAAACTTTGGCGCAAGAATCCGGCAAGATAGACCGAGCCAGTCACCACCAAGATGTCCGTATCAACAAAGTCAGCTGCTTCCAGTTCGAGCACATTTGGGCATTTGACCACCGCGACTTCTGAGCCTAAGACGCTACGAATCTGGTCAACAAGTTCACCCATGGGCATTGCTCTGGGAGAATTTGGCTCGACGGCAACGATTGTCGAGAATACTCCTCGCAGTGACTGCAAGCACTCGATAATACTCTTGTCTCTCAACACGCCAAGGACCAAGGTGCGTTCTTGGTTGGGGAATGTCCCGGTAACAGTTTTTTTAAGAGCTGCCATGCTCTTGGGTGTGTGAGCTGAGTCGAGAAGAACCGGGCAAGGTAAGTTCCAAGTTCCTGAGAAAGGAGCGAAAAACTCCTGGCGTGCGGGCAACAAGATCGATCTGAGGGTGGATCTAACCAGGGATTCGTCGAAGGAAAACAGCCCCTCTTGGGCAGCCAACATTGTTGCGGAAAGAGCCAAAGCTACGTTGTCAAGTTGGTGTCGTCCTCGGAGGCTTACTGAAAGTTGTTTGAGGGTGAGGTCACCGAACGTGTAGTCAAACTGCTGAGCGCCGGAGTCATCTCTGACACCAGAGATACAAAAGTGTTCGCCCAACCAATATCCCGGCGACCCCCTCTGCTCAGCAACTGCTGAGATTTCCTTGCCAGCGGCGCTGGATCTCTTTTCCCCGCAGATGAGCGGCCGACCGGGTTTGATGATAC
>JAJRYU010000708.1 GCA_024275615.1 Planctomycetota bacterium | reverse complement strand
TCCGATCTATTTAAATCACCACCCAACATGACAAACTCCCTTTCTTTTTCCATGTTCGGCAGGCGTAAGTCGAGGAATTCTTGGCGGTATCGACGATAGTTGAGTTCAGCTTCAATCTTGAGGTTGCCATGAGAACCTTCCGGGATTCGTAGGCCATAGATTTGGGCGTCAGAGTAGTTGGGGAAAATGGAGCGCTTGCCCTTGCCTCCGGATTTCCGCCAAAGTTGATGCTGACGGAGGGTGTTACCCTTGTCGTCTACTGGAAGCGAACCGAGCATCATTGTTCCTTCTTTTCTTGAGTTGCCGACGTCATGGAATTCACCAGGTCGTCCCATGATACGTCGACTCTTGGGGTCGATTGCTCCCCATTCAGCAATGACCTTGTCGTTTTCATCTTTCACAACGAGGTGAATCCAGGCACGCAAGAAGTCCAGTGGGCCCGTGGTGTAGTTGTGCCCAGCCTTGCGATTGGTCAAGACGGCACGGATTTCGATTTCTTCTCCGGCGGTGACCTCCTTGGGGGCTTCCAATCGCAAGACGGCAACTGGGCCTCTTGGATAGATGTCGTCGATCTCTGGAATGATGGTTTCGCCTCTTAGGAACTCTTTGGTCAAAGCCACGTGCTTTTCCCATCCCGGGAGGTTCATGAGTTGGGGGACGAAGACATTCGCCGCTACGAAACCGTGGTGACGGTGCTTGCCGTCGTCGGCGTCCCGCCTAAGATCGCCTCCTTCTCCTCGGCCAGGATCTGTTGAATCGCTCACGAGTCTCATGTGGCAGTCGCGACAAGTGAGACGCTTTTCTGGATCCTTCTTGTTCCAATGGCTTTTGCGCCATTCGTCGTATTGATTCTGGCCTTCACTAATTCCGAAACGGTTGAGTGCCTCAGGAATGAACTGCTTGTGACAGGAACCGCAGAACTCCGGAGTTCGGAGCACATTGCGATCGTAATCGACCAAATGTTGCCGGGGGTATGCACGGATCAAGAAATCCGAGACGAACTTCTTGGCACCGCTTTCGCCTTCCCAGAGGTACTTCTGAGGTGGCGTAAGTTCGTAGTCGGCATTGCCTCTTTGATCAACCTTAGAAATCGAATGACAGCCCACACAAGAAATGCCTTCGTCCATTCCAGGTGATGCGAGGTCTTGATTTTGAATATCTTTCGCCCCGGCGAAAAGAGAAATAGGGTCATGACATCCAGCACAGTAACGGGTCTCAGCCGCTCCGCGGTCATCAGCGAAGTCCTTTTGTACCGCCTGGAAAGGCAGATTCATCGCCGAGAAACGATGGGCACTGGGTTCCCATTCTTTAGTAATCTCCTCGTGGCAACCTGAGCTGCCGCAGGATTGTGAGCCTGCGGTGAGTTCGCTTGAAACAAGTTTGAGGTTGTCTGTGCGGGCGTAACTTGGAGCAAAGGGATTGCCCTTGTATTCTTCGAACTTTTGCGCGTATTCCGGCAAGCCGTAGTCAGACGGGATGTCGTGGATCATCTCGGGACCTTGTGCCCACCAAGTGAGGCCACCAACAAGAAAAGCGGTCAGCAGGACGGATGCCAAAACGAGGCCAGCAAATCTGGGAACCAAGCGACGACTGGGCTCAGTTTTTGCCATGGCCGCTCGTCTCCGCAACCAGGCAAGGAGGAGGTGGACCACCAAGAGGGCCGTGGCGGCGATGCCGGAAACCAAGTGAACCAGGTCCCAAGTTGGACCGATTTTTCGGCTCAGGCCAGCTTGATAGCTGAGAACAAGGCCTGAGACGGATGTGGTCAAAACGGCGATCATCAACAAGTAGCCAAGCACCATGGCAGCGGTCATTTTTTGTCGCCACCAAACGAGCCAATGGCGCACTTGGTAGTAAAGATAGGGGATGAGAAAGAGAACACCAATGACCGTGTGGATGATCAACTGAATCTGAGCGTTGAGAGAAAATGGTGCGACGTAAAGCCAAAGGCCAGTTATGGATTGGATGGTGAGCCACGCAGTTACGGTGATGGCCAACTTGGAAACCCAGCCGTCGCAGGCCTTTTGCAAGCCCGAAGCCCCTGGCAATGAAGCCTCCATTCCCTCGGCACTCTCAGGGATTGAAGCCGACTTGTGTTTTTGGGGACCGTCCGTTGATGGCATGGTGGGACTCCGAGATGCGACCGGAAGTTGGCAAACGTGCGATTCGACGACGTCAGGATATCGATATAATCGTAAAAACACTACGATTATATTGTTTTAATGGGTTCGCCGTTGTCCGGGCCCGTATGACTTCTTCTTGAGAGCAAGAATAGGGCTGAGCAAACTCCTGTTAAGGCATAAACGACAGGGGCTTAGATCATGGCGAACCTAGCGGTGAAGTGACGGAGTGCAGGGGGTTCCCAAGTAATTTCAACGCCCTTGATTGACTCCCGTTCCTGCATCAGTGCATCAAAACATTCAATAACATAGTCGATATGGCTCTGGGTATAGACGCGCCTCGGAATCGCCAAGCGGACGAGGTCCATCTTTGCCATTTCTTCGGAGCCATCTGGTTGGCGGCCGAACATGACCGTGCCGATCTCGCAGCCCCTGATTCCACCAATCTCGTAGAGCGCGATCGCTAAAGCCTGGCCCGGGTATTGTCCCGGCGGGATGTTCGGTAAGAGTTTGCGAGCGTCGATGTAAACGGCATGACCGCCGACAGGTTTGACGATGGGAACACCCAACTCAATGAGAGCGTTGCCGAGGTAGGCCGTCGAAGTGATGCGGTAGTTGAGGTAGTCCTCTTGAACAATCTCATCGAGGCCAATTGCAATCGCTTCCAAATCTCGACCTGCCAGACCGCCGTAAGTGGGGAAACCCTCAGTCAAGATGAGGACGTTGCGGGCGTTCATGGCCAGTTCATCATCGTTCAGGGCTAGCCAACCTCCCATGTTTACCAAGGCGTCTTTCTTAGCGCTCATGGTCATACCATCCGCCAAGGCGAAGATGTCTCGGACAATGTCAATGATGGAGCGATCCTCTTGCCCAGCTTCCCGGGTCTTAATGAAGAATGCGTTTTCGGCGAACCGACAAGCATCGATGAAAAGAGGGAGTTTGTGTCTATCACAGATCGCGCGAATCTCCCGAAGATTCGCCAAGCTGACCGGTTGACCACCGCCCGAGTTGTTGGTGATGGTGATCATCACCAAAGGCACGTTCTTGCCATGTGCGGCGATAAAATCCTCTAACTTCTTGGGATCGAGATTTCCCTTGAATGGATGCTCGCTGTCTGGATCCAGACCTTCGTCAATTACTAAGTCGACAGCCTTGGCTCCGCTTGATTCGATGTTGGCGCGGGTTGTGTCAAAGTGGGTGTTGTTCGGTATGTGTTGCCCTTCGCCTCCCACGAGGGAGAACAGAATCTTCTCCGCAGCTCGACCTTGGTGTGTGGGAATGATGTGTTTGAAAGGCATGAGATTCTTCACTGCCGCTTCAAACCGGCGAAACGAAGGAGATCCAGCATAGCTCTCATCACCGCGCATGATGCCTGCCCATTGTTCAGCGCTCATGGCAGACGTACCGCTGTCGGTGAGGAAGTCAATGAGGACATCTTCCGAGCGTAGTCCAAAAAGGTTGAAGTCGGCCTGCTTGATCAGCTCGCTCCTTTCGGAGCGTGTCGTCATGCGAATGGGCTCGACGACTTTGATTCGGAAGGGTTCGATCGTAGTTCTCATGCGGCCCTCGTGAGTTCAGAGAATTCGTTTCTTATCTTTTGTCTCCACAAAGTCCGGTTTTTCGGCTCCGTCTTCAAGTGGAGTCCTTTGTAAGTTGAGTAATCAAGATCTTTCCCTATTGTTTCTGAGGTCATTGGAGGAGAATTGAGTGGTGTCGACGAAGCGATCTCGTGTTTTACTTTCTTGGAGCTCTGGGAAAGACAGTGCTTGGGCTTTGCACACATTGCGACGCCAAGACGATGTCGAGGTTGTGGGGCTGCTTACGACTCTCAATCAGGAATTCGATCGCGTAGCGATGCATGCGGTCAGGCGCTCATTGCTGGAAGCCCAAGCGAGAGTAGCTGGTCTTCCTTTGACTTGTGTTGATTTGCCTTGGCCTTGCAGCAACGAGGCCTATGAGTCGATCATGGGAGGCGTCGTTGCCCGAGCTGATGAAGAGGGCATCGCGTTCATGGCTTTCGGCGACCTTTTCCTTGAAGACATTCGATCTTATCGCGAGGAAAGACTGGCTGGCACCCGAATCAAGCCACTTTTTCCTCTGTGGCTGAAGCCAACCGCAAAGCTGGCTCGCCAAATGATTGATTCAGGCTTGGTTGCCCATGTGACTTGTTTGGATCCCAAAGTGATGCCCAAAGAACTCGCCGGTCGCCGCTACGACCACGAGTTCTTACATGATCTTCCCAAGGGCATTGATCCCTGTGGAGAAAACGGTGAGTTTCATACTTTTGTCAGTGCAGGTCCCATGTTCAACGATTCTCTCGACGTCGTTGTCGGCGACATCGAAGAACGAGATGGTTTCGTCTTTGCCGACTTGTTGCCGCGCCTATTGAGTTAGCTTTCGCGGGATCTTGCCATCCACAACCCAGCCGATAGAGCTGGTCACCATGTCATGAATCCGTCTTTCTTTGATTCCCAGAGCCAAGAAGCGAATCAACGCCAAAATCCCCGTCTCACGACCCAAGTGGCCTTCAAAGTCTTCAAAGGTCTCAATCGCGGCAGCCGAGGTCTTGATGAGATGGGCGACGACAATGGGGCGAATCACAGCATCTTCTACACTCAACGTTTCCAACAACTGACGTAGGTCATGGAAGCCCTCATTGGATTGCAGAAGATGAAGGGCAAGGCCCTGAGCTCGATTGGCATCATGAGAGGAGATGGCCGCTGCGAGATCGCCGATTTCGCCAGTAACGACGTCAGGAACCTCTTTTTCATTGGTTGCGACGTCCATTCTCTTGCCACTATTGGTGAACGCCAGGGCATGAAAAAGGTAGCGAATCGAGTCTGGCCCTGGATGGCGTTCAATGATCTTGTGAACGGCACTGGCATGAGTAAACCTGTGAGTCACCCACACCCAAGTCTCTGCGACAGTCGGATCGTTTTCTACGGCGGGGTCGAAACGACGCATGCGTTCAGCACCGGCAGCGACCATGGCGCGGGATATCCTCTCGGCACCGACGCCCCTGGACAAAGCACCTACGAGGGCGAGACTTGCCTCTTGTGGCGGAGCGTCCAAAACAAGATCGCGGAATTCTTTGGCATTGAAGTGGGCGTCGGCGTCAACCCCTTCAAAGAGCTTTGCCAAATCTTCTTCCACCGCTTCCATGTGTTTGCGGTAGATCGCCATGTAAGGCAGGGTGTCTTCACGGGTGGCCAAGATGTAGCGATGAAGAAGACTGGCATAGATGTCTCGAGCCCAATGATCTTCGACTTGGTCAAGAAGTTCTTTTGCTTTGACCAAGTAAATCAGGGGATGGCCGAATCCTGTGAAGTGATCTGAGAAAATGACATGGAGCCATTCTTCGATGTCTTGCCGCGACACACCTTCGTCGAAGGCACCCAGGAGCAAGGCTTCCGCACTTTCGGCATCTTCTTTTTCCGCTAAGCGACGGATTTCATCGAGGGTTCCTTTTGGTCTTGGCAAAGGTCTCGTTCTTGGGGGCAATCGGACACAGCCGTCGCCACAGACGTCCATAGCTTGAGCAATGGCGTACATGGCTTCGACCCCAGGAAGACGATGCAGCAGCCGGCCGCAATCAGCGGCGACTGGGAGCGCGTGAGTAGTGCCGTATTCTCCGTGGAGCGCATCATAATGGCCGATCTTCGCCAAGAGTTCCCAGGGGGAATAGCCCAATTGCAGCAAGCGAATGCCGTCCCGGACGGCACGATCGTTTTCATGTTTGAAAAGGCCCTCTTCGAGGCTTGTCAAGAGATCGGGGTAGAGGGTCTCAGGATCAGGATCGGCGATGTCGACTTCGACCCGGCCATCTTGTTGTCGCGTTGCGTAAGAGCGAACACCCTCTCCGCCTAGGAGACAAGCACCGCTGGCAATGTCAAACTTCCAGTTGTGCCAACAACAGGTGAGTTTGTTGCCTTTCAGGTCGCCTTGGGCAAGGGCGTACCCTTCATGAGGACACTTGTTATCCAAGGCAAAGAAGGTGCCCTCCTGGTCACGAACGAGAACGAGCTGTTTGCCCTCTTTCTTGATGGTTGTGAGGGAACCAAGGGCAATGTCATCGACGGGAGCGGCGTCGATCCAGTGAGCGGTCGGCTGTGTATTCATAACCAAGAGGCTATGACCGAATTCACGCCAAAGCAAAGAAATGGGGATGTTGTCGTCTTCAGGCCTTCACATGCCGAATCTGGGATCCGATATCCGCAATGACGGCACCCCCATGTCTTCGTTCAGGACGACGCGGGTGAAATCCCTCACATTGGTGGTCCGATCTGTGGGATTTCGCTTAAGTCGTTCTGTTCAGGACTCGCTATCGGACGAATTGCCGCATCTTAGATCAGGTACGCAGTTTGCAAACCCCCTGGATCGTCAAGGGTTCAGACTGGGTTACGCTCATTGCGCAATGCCTCAAGAGCCCTGCTACTGGGGAGTTTTTGTCCATGTCAGTTCAGACGCGAACCGTCGATGCCAACGAAGCCGTGGCATCGGTCGCATACCGCAGCAATGAAGTCATCGCTATCTATCCCATAACTCCCGCATCGCCCATGGGGGAGCACGCCGATGAATGGTCTGTGAAGGGCATTGAGAACATTTGGGGCTATACTCCCAAGATCGCCGAAATGCAGTCAGAGGGTGGGGCGGCGGGTGCCGTTCATGGGGCGTTGCAGACCGGTGCCTTGACGACGACATTTACAGCGTCTCAAGGGCTTCTTTTGATGGTGCCAACTCTCTTCAAATTGGCGGGCGAACTCAACGCCTGTTGTATTCACGTCGCCGCCAGGAGTATCGCCACTCACGCACTTTCGATTTTTGGCGACCACTCTGACGTGATGGCTTGCCGGACGACGGGCGTCGCCATGCTGTGTTCGGCTTCTGTGCAAGAGGCCCACGATTTCGCCTGTATTGCCCAGGCCGCGACACTACGTTCACGCATTCCC
>JAJRYU010000707.1 GCA_024275615.1 Planctomycetota bacterium | reverse complement strand
GACGCGAGATGTGGCTTTGTCTCATGCATCCAGACTTTCGGCTTTTTGGCAGCTAATTTTCGCCCTCACATTCACACCATCGTCACGGCGGACGTCTTCTCGGAAGATGGTGATTTCACAAGGATTGGGGAGTTCCCGACTGCGGCAATTGGAGACGTATTTCGCAAGCTGCTCCTTACCCGACTTCATACTGTCAGAGTCATTCAAGTTGAATCTCATGCGCTGGGGACATTCTGGGTTTTCCGTTCATGCCAATCGAGTCCGCAAGGACTACGCCGAATGTTCATCCGTGAAGTTGAGCTGCGTTGCTGACCTTGACGACATTTTCGATTGATGGCGCGCCAAGCAAGCATTGCTTCAAGCGCCAACGATTCATTTTGGCTCGATGTGTTTGCCACGATCAATGACTAAGCGACATCGTTGGGTTGCGGGCACTTTCGAAGCTGAGCTCTATGGCGACATCGAGGCGAAGCCAGAATACGTACAAGACCTCGGAGAATCTCTTGGCCAAAGTGTACGCTTCAAAGGTAGAGCACCAGCCAAGGAGATCCCACGAATTCTCTCGAGACTAGACGTCCTCGCAGTGCCGTGGATTTGGTGGGAAACTCACCCCTCGTTATCCATGAAGCGTTTGCTGCCGGAGTTCCAGTCGTTTGTTCGGACGTTGGCGGCATGCGTGAGCTCATCGAGCATGGCGAATCGGGCTTTCATTTCAAAGCTGGGTCGGCAACAGACTTGGCCGCTTGTTTGACTCGTTTGGCTGAGGATAGAAAAATGCTCAAAGATCTTCGGAGGGGCCTCCCACCTCTCAAAGACATGAAAACAGACACCGCCTTCCACGACCAACTCTTTGAAACCATCCTCAACCACTCCGACGAATGAGAACAAACCGCCATCGATGACGAAGAGAACGACGTCCTCCAATGGATCGCCGACAACCCAGATCCCTGAGTTGTCTCCAGGTTGTGTTGGGGTCCTTTGCCAGTTGAGATTGCCAGTTTGTCTTGATTGTCTCGAATCAACCCCATGTGCGCCCGAGGTTTGTCTTAACTCGTCGGAAAAGACCAGCATCACGGGTTAAGAACTCATCTGGCAACAATTTTGCATTCACCATGGTAGTGAAGTCTTCCGGGCGCCCGATCCTCTATGCCATTAAAAAGGGCCTTGTTGTGCGGTTTTCGTGTTTCGTCAAGTCGTCCCCATCAGTCACGCACGCTACTCCCGTGTATCGTTTTTGGCATCGATCTGGCGGGCCATGATCTCAGCTTCGTGCATCAGGTCTGGCTCGATAGTGGGGAGCCGATCGATGAAATCCATACTGCCGTGCCATACGGTTAGAATGAACCCGACCTGGTTGATCACGTCGCCCACGAGCACGTGCTTCCGAACATCGTAGAAGCGAAGGCGTCCGGTGTAGTCGTAACGTTCTTTGAAGAGCGACAGATCTTCTGCCAGGCGGGCGATCGCTGCTTCCAAGTCCGTCAGGTATTTGTCGGCGACTTGTGAACCCCAATGCTCGACCGAATAGTGCTCGATTGCGTTGATGTCGCTAAGAGCCCGATGGGTGAGGAACAATTTGGTCATGAACTTTTGTGCGCAGCTCGATGCGTTTTAAGCATAGCGCGCAGGTTGCCAGTGTACTCTTGCGTGCGACCATCACGAACGTCTCCATAGCCTTCCAACACCGCGGCCCGAAGCGCTGCCGCATCTTGGCGGTCTTTTTTGCGACGGATCAAGTCGCGGACGAATTCGCTCGGAGTCGAAAACAGCGTTCCATCGCCGGAATTTTCGTCCAAAAATGCGCGCAGTTCGTCGGTGAGTGACAAATTGATTGATCGTGCCATGGGGCATTCTCCTAAGTACCGTTTACCTGTTATGGCATTTGTGGCGAATACTGTCAAGTATCGTCACGATCGGGCGTTGCCTTGAGTCGAGAGCAACGAGGGGTGCGTTGACGTTCTCGACTCCTGCATCGGTCATGACTATGGGGCAGTCGTCTTACTTGACGCATCCCTCAACTGCATCGCGCAGCACTTCGCTGGTGTTTCCGGAATCAAGGGAGTCAGAGATTCGCCAGCCAAGGTTGCAACGGGAGTAGTTGTCGATGACGGCGCCGCACTTGCCAGCTCCAAGTCTCTTGGTGGGCAACCCATGAGGCTGGCGATGTCGTCGCTTGAGAGTGGGACGTCGGAACCAGGGTCGTTTGTCTTCACCGCGAGCTCCGCCAAAGAACCAGTGATCCTGCCCGAGCGAGGAGCCCAAGATCACTCATGAACGTCGCTTCCTTGATATAGGCCGCCGACAGCGCGAGCTTTTTCGGTTTGATTTCCTGCATGTAGTAGGCTTCCGGATTCTTAACACCATTGAGCTGCTGTTCTTCATTCAAGTATTCAAGGACGGCCGGGTCGACGAGTCCCGGGCGTACTGATTGCACCAGTTCTTGCTGCGGATCATGGACGTCGACGAACTCGGGAACTTCGGGCCTTGGCCCAACCAAACTCATCGTCCCCATTATGACGTGATAGAGTTGGGGCAACTCATCAAACTTGCGACGGCGGAGAAACCGCCCCAGAGCCGTTTGGCGGCGGTCATCTGCCGCGGTCACCAAGGGGCCAGACGCAGCGGCCATCGTTCGAAACTTGATGAGCTTGAATCGCCTGCCACGCAGTCCAACGCGCTCTTGCACAAAGAAAACCGGCAGGCCGTCAACAAGGAGAATCACTAGAGAAAGCAGAACCAAAAGAGGCAGGAGGACTGACAGCGCACAGAATGCCACGACGAGATCGAATAGTCTCTTCGTCACAGGTCTCATGAGAGGATTTCCGTGACCGCCTTGATGACATAGTCAATATCTTCGTCAGTCATAGCTGGGTAGATTGGCAGTGAGACGTGCGTGTCATAAAACAGCTCGGCGCAGGGAAAGGCCCCTCTTGTCAATGCAATCCTCTTGGAGGGCCCGGTCAAGAGATGGACTGGCTTGAAGTGAATCGAAGTTCCGACGCCGCGGGCAAAAAGCGCATCAATGAAGGCATCCCGCCTTGGAGCGTCGCCTTCGACGAATTGGACAGCATAAACATGCCAGGCGTGTTCGCCCACGCTTGGCGGTGATGGTAAGGACAGGGAAGCGATCTCGGCAAAGCCACTGTTGTAGCGCTCTTGGATCGCCAATCTTCTTGCTGTCATGGCGGGCAGACGATCCAACTGTTCGATACCCATCGCTGCGGAGAGATCAGACATGTTTGCCTTCAGGCCAACTTCCGCCACGTCATAGAAGCGAAATCCTTCGCCGTCTTTTCGCTGCCATGCGTCGCGATCGATCCCATGCAAGCGCAAGGACTTTGCCCGTTTGAATAGACCATTGTCAGCCATTGTCAAAAGGCCACCTTCACCGGTGGTCAGATTCTTGTTGGCATAGAAGCTAAACGCCGTGCACGCGCCAACTGCGCCGATCTTGCCAGCGTCACTTGTGGTCTCGAAAGCATGGGCGGCATCATCGATGATTGGAACATGAGACCTTGCCGCGATAGCAAGTAGCTCTTTCATGGGGGCAGGGTAACCGGCAAGATGAACTGGCAAGATCGCTTTCGTTCGCGGTGTGATCGCTGCGGCCACAGCTTCGGTTTCGAGAATACCCGTTGTTGGATCGACATCCACGAGAATCGGGGTCGCTCCGGTGCGCCAAATCGAGGCCACCGTGGCTACAAAAGTCAAAGGCGTGGTAATCACCTCATCGCCGGGGCCAATCCCCATGGCCAAGAGCGCGATTTCCAATCCCGCGGTGCAAGACGAGAGCGCCAGCACGTTTTTGCGGCCGAGAAAGTCGGCGCAACGACGCTCGAATTCCTCGACCTTCGGACCCGACGTCAACCAACCCGACGCCACAACTTCAAGGAGTGCTTCTTTTTCTGAATCTCCCAGTGCTGGCCGATGAAATGGAACCCGTCGTTCGGTCACTCTCTCTCCTTGTTGATGCGGGCCATCCAGTGTCCATGCAAGACCGAAAACCGATCCAACCCATGTATCACACCCATGACCCGGGGCGCAAAGAGGCGGACGAGAGGAGGAAGCACCGACCGTGAATGGGATGCAGCGAAGAATAGTCTCCCCTCTTCGTTTTCCAACATGAATCCTCGAATTCTTGAAGAAAGCGGAAACAGATCGTTATTCTGGTGGCATTCATCGGCAGAGACATGAAAGACCCCAAACACGACATTAACATTAATGAGCTGCTGGCATCGGCTGACTGGCTGAAGAATCTAGCAACGAGGCTCGTCGCCGACAGTCATCTTGCTGATGATCTCGTTCAAGAGACCTGGTTGGCTGCACTGAGAAGCCCGCCACCACATCGACGATCGCTGCGCGGCTGGCTTGGTTCGGTGTTGCGGCGGTGCGCCGGAAAACACCATCGTGCCCAAGACAGCCGCATGCGGCGTGAGACCGCAAGCGTCAAAGTTCGGGAGATTGATGATGTGGCAACGCGATTTTCCATACAACGCCTAGTTGTGGATGAAATAGATCGCTTGGCAGAGCCGCTCCGTGAGACCGTCTTGTTGCACTATTTTGACGGCCTCAGCAGCCAACAAATCGCTGCGCGCAAGGACATCCCCGCGGCCACCGTGCGGGTGCGTCTCCACCGTGCTCACGAGAAGCTACGCCTGCGACTTGACGACCTGCACGATGGGGACCGCCAGCTGTGGGCATTGCCGCTTGCGGGACTCTGCACGAGATTAGGTTCCGGATTGTCTCCAAACCTGTTGTCAAAACCACTTCAGAAGTCGGAGATCCTTGGAATGAATTCGAAACTAATCATGGGCGCGTTTGCTTCCCTTGTTGCAGTCCTGGTCATCACGCAGGCTCCATCCATGCTTGGGTTCGGCTGGGCCGACGAACCGCCAGAGCTCAACGACTCCGGGCCTATCAATCAGCTGAAGGCAACATCACCAAGGGCCTTGAAAGAGGTTCGGGATTCGCTTTCCAAATCTACCGAAGCCTCATCCCCTTCACCGATCGAGACTTCAAAAAGAAAAATTCGTCAGAAAACCGCTGACTCGAGAGGTTCTGGACGAATCGAAGTCAAAGCCACATGGTCGGATGGCAAACCCGTTAGAGAAACAGAAATCCAAGTCATTCGTTGGGAAAGTGCCAACGCCGTTCTCTTGCCCGAGAGGCGCTTGGTGACTGATGACAACGGCACAGTGGTTTTTGAAAACGTTGGAGCTGGAAAAATCTCTTTGACCTGTGTACCTTATAATGGCAGAGCGGAGCTGACGGTCCTTGCGGGCGGGATTCACTCCGTGGCCATGGCCGTCGACGTTGGCATTTCGGTAACAGGCGAAGTCGTCGACAAGAACGGCTCTCCCGTTGCAAAAGCCGTTATTCGGTTGGCAAACTATTCCGACCACGGCAGGATCGTTGCCAGAGCTGACAAAAATGGGCGATTCCGGTTACAGGGGCTCACGAGTGGGGTGCCCGAGCTCGTAGCCCTGGCACCGGGTTTTGGTCCGTCGCGCCCAAAATCAATGTCCCGAAGCAAAAAAGAGCGGGCTAGTGGCAAACGTGATACTCACAAGTCAGCGCAACTCGTTCTGGAATCTGCAGCGGGTTCATTAACAGGGATGGTTGTCGGGAACGACGGTATGCCGATCCCCGGTGCGGTGGTAGAAGCTGAAGCTATTCGAAACCCTATGGTGTACGACGAAAGGTCATGGGTCAGACTGCGTCAGGTCACTGGCAAGGATGGAAGTTTCTTCTTCTCCTGCCTCGCATCTGGAGCTACCCACCTCCGAGTCGCTTGTCGCGGGTATGCGTCTCATGTTCAGCGGACGGAGATCCAAGACGGCAGCAATGTGGTAGTCATCTTGAGTTCTGGCGCTTCCGTAGTCGGCGTGGTTCGTGATCAGCGAGGAAAGCCGGTCACCGGGGTTGAAGTCGCTTCCGGAATGCTTTGGGGATTCAAATACAACAGAGTGACCACAAAGGAAGATGGGCGTTTCAAACTTGTCAATCTTCCCCTAGGAAGTTTGAACTTGAGAGCGTACAAACAAGGAGCTGGCAAGGCGAGGACAACGGTGGAATTGGATTTGGGATCCATCGTGACTTGGAATCCGGTGATTGACATGGGACTCGTGATTCGGGGCCAAGTCGTCGACAGCCGAGGGAATCCAATGACGGGGCTCCAAGTCAACGCCTTCGGTCCTCTTGATCGGAGCGGAAAGTCATCGTCACACGGTCAATCCTATTGCGATGATCAGGGCCATTTCCTCATTAGCAATCGCCCAGCCGGTCCGCTCCTCATAGCCGTTTTTGATCGCTCAAAAAGGAAATTTGTCGCAGTACTCCGAGATGTGATTGCTGGTGAAGGAAATGTCCTCGTTCGCCTTGGAGATCCGGGTTTCGCTACGATCACCGGCGTTGTCGAGGGAACCGAGGCAGAGTTGAGACATTTCGAGATTCGGCTTGCGGGGATCAGCCATCGGCAGTTGAAAATCGACCCTAAGACAGGGCGTTTTGGGGCCACCGATGTTCTGCCTTGCGACTGGGACATTCGGCTCGCCGGCAATAAGTCTGCCAGCAAACTTGGTGTCTATAAACTCCATCGCAACCAAGCTCTCTACATGGGCCGCATCAAGATCTCGAGATAGAGAACGTCGGGATGGACTTCAGGATTGGACATATCAGATTCGAAGCTAGGCAAGTACTTCAGCCGCATTGGGAGCACTCCTGCCGCTTGCTTGTCCTCGTTTCTTGCGGAGCGGTCAAATGAACCGTCAAAGACATGACACACATTGTGTAGTCACTTTCTCTCCTTGTTGATGCGGGCCATCCAGTGTCCATGCAAGACCGAAAACCGATCCAACCCATGTATCACACCCATGGCCCAGGGCGCAAAGAGGCGGACGAGAGGAGGAAGCACCGTCAGTGTTAGAAAAGGAAAGTCACGACTTTCCATGGGAAGATGTTCCCGGAGATGGCGGGGCTTGAATGGGCGAGCGTCCCCACCTAACCCTCGTCTTCGGATCTCGTGAATCAGAAGCCAGCCTCCTGGGACAAGGACACGCCAAATCTCGGAAATAGCACGCTTTATCACGATTGGATCGTGGATCGACGACAAGACAAGAGACAGAACAATACCATCGAAACTGGCATCATCGTATGGGAGCTTGCTCGCGCACCCTTGCGTGATTTGAGCAGCCGGAAAGCGCTCTTTCGCCCGGGCGACGCGACGAGAAGAGAGATCGATCCCAAAAAGCCCATCAGGTGAGACGCCGTGTTCACACAAGGCCGCCAACCAATCACCGCTGCCGCAACCCACATCAAGAATCTGTAGTCTTTCGCCCAGATCTTGCCCTATGAGAGTCGCCAGTTTTTGCCAACGAGAGCGGTCGAAGTAATCCTGAACGAGCGGAGATTCAGGCGTGCGCTTATCTCTCGCTTCGAAAGTGGCAGCGATACGTTCTTGCTCAGCAATCCGCGGATCGTACGTCACAACGGTGTTCTCATTACATGCGGGTTTGTTCTCGCTTCATGATACTTCCTTAGGAGCGCTCGGGGTAATCCGAGCAAAAACCCCAAGCCATAGGATATGTGCATCACGACAAAATTCACCACAAGAGCAGGCCAAAGAACGGGCTGCTGCGAAGCGGTAGCAATAACAGCAGCACTTAGCATGATGACTGTCGAGTATCCTAGAGAGTAGGCCGCTAAGGCTTGGGCACTGTGAGGAACAGCCAAGAATGTCATTGTCGCCAACACCAAAAACCCAAGGACTAGGACGGGCAGCGCGCCATGCCGGAGTTTGATTTCGCCGGGAGTCCGCAAGAGAGACACTGGCTTCCACAGACCATAAGAAAAATACTGATGGGCAAGGGCCACTGGATTCTCTCTGGGGCGATACGTACTCCTGATGGTGGGATCGAGGTAGATCCTCCCTCCTTGCGACCGTATCCGCATGTTGTGCTCATCATCTTGGTTGCGTTCGAGATTGACATCGAAAAGACCGTACGTCGTGAAGGTCTTGCGCGGCCAAGCGCCGAGGTAGACGGTATCGACTGGCCCAGGTTTTCCTTGAAAACGATAGTGGGCACCGCCGTGACCGGCCCAATGCCCCGTCGCCTCGGCGTATGCCAGGCCCCACAAAGTTTGGCTTTGAGAAACCTGGAGGCCACCGACACAATCGGCACCGTTCTCCTTGAGCGCCAAGCGCACGCGATCGAGGTAATCCGGTGCAACGGTGGTCCGCCCATCAACGCGCACAATGATCTCCCCCTCACTTTGCTCGATTGCCAGGTTGAGCCCGGAGGCGGCAGTCTTGGCGGGATTATCGATGAGTTTCACAAGAAGGCCCCGCCGCTCCATTTCTTGAGCGAATCCTCGAATCACATCTTGACTGCCATCGCTGGATCCACCGTCAGCGACAATAATCTCGAAGGAGTCGCAGGGAACATTCTGCTGCGCCAGAGCTTCAAGGGTGCGCTTGAGAGCCAGGGCCTCGTTCCGTACTGGAATAATGACAGAGAATGCTTTCGGCGAAGAGCTCATTCTCTGAGAATAGCGCATCTCAGGGGTTTCGACCTGCCCCATGGTGGCCAAGAGTTATGATTTTCTGTTTTTCTCAAGATCGTCGTAAGGATCCTACATCCGCAACCCATTTATGGGCGACATGACCGAAACAACGAAAATGGACATCGAAAGCTTCGTCAGATCTCACCAGGACGGCCTCAGGGACTATTTGTTGCTCTTGGGCTGCAATGAATCTTTGGCGGACGACATTGCTCAGGAGTCGTTTCTCGTCTTCTTGCGCCGGGCTCCTCTCCTTGATGGCGAGGGTGCTGCGGCGCTGTACTTGAGGCGATGCGCATTTAATCTCCTCCGCGAATCTCACCACAGTGAGGCTCGTCATCAGGCCATCCTAAGGCATGAAGCTGCGGAGACCATTTGGGCGCGTTTCAAACTCGACGACAGCCCCAGCGCCTACCAAGAGGCTCTCAAGGATTGTCTTCAAGGGCTTTCAAGCCGAATGAGTGAGACTCTTAGCCTTCACTATCGACGAGGCATGTCAGGTCCCGAGGTTGCAAGGGCGAGCGGGCGCAGTGAATCGGAAGTGTGGACAACACTCCACCGAGCACGTGAACGTCTGCGCTCATGCATTAACAGGAAACTAAACCATGACATCTGATCAACCCCATGAAGATCTGGAATTCGAGTTGCTCGAGCAGAATCTTGTGCGTGAGCTAGGCCAGAAGCAACGAGCCGACCTCGCAGAGTCCATTCGCCACAGCCTTGAAACAGACCCTGGACATCAGCAGAAAGACACCGGCATGATCACAGCTAGCGCGTCCCAAGCCTGGAGGGACCCTGAGAGGTCCATCATCGCTCGAAAGTGGTGGGCGGTTTTCGCCAACGTCGCCAGTGTCGGCGCCATCGTTTTCCTCATCGCGAGGATTTGGTCCGGAGACTTCGAACCTGAACACGACCAATCCCAAGTTCCAGTAACGCACATGCTCCAAGATGAAGGGGAAATTCCCGACCACAATGAAATTACGATCGCCCCGTTGGTCACGAATATCACCGAGATTCGCGAACTCCAACCGGGCCTCCTGGGTCTCAAGTGTGCCGGCGACAACATTGATGACAAAGCTGTCCTCGAAATCTGCCGGTCTCAACCTCAACTTCAGTTCTTGGAGTTGCGCAGCACCCGGGTAACCGGTCAGGGTATCACCAGACTTCAAGACTTGCGATCCCTGACCACTCTTGGATTGCCCGGCAACGACTACATCGATCGGGCGGGCTGGAAGATGGTCGGGATGCTCAAGACACTGGGTGCTCTCAACCTAAACCTATTCATGGGCCAGACCGCCTCCATGGATGAAGATGAGGAGGAGATTCCTCGTGCACCCAAAAAGGGAATCTCTCCAGGGCCATTCTTGATCTCCAGCTTCGGCAACTTGCCCGACTTGAAACAACTGGATTTACAAGGCCATCGCTATAGCGATAGGGACATGGTGAATCTAGGCGCGGCGACAAACAACCGAATCGAAAAACTGGATATCTCGTATACGGGAGTTACAAGCTCTGCAATCGAATCCCTCGCAACCTGGCACGAGCTGCGGGTTCTAAGAGCCATCGACGTCGGCACAGGGAAAAAGCCCACGTTGCAGCCATTCAAGCGGCTGTGGAGTCTCGAGACGCTCACAATCGGCGCGAATGGCATGTCCAGTGTCAAGTACGATCTCAATGACATCCAAGTGTTAGTCGAACTGCCTCGCTTGCATACCTTGGAACTTCAAAATGTCACGTTTGCGAACGGACAAGTTAAAACCTTGGCGAAAATCCAGACCCTCAAGTCCCTTTCTCTTTTTCGTTGCTTCAAGTTGACTGATGACGACTGCAGGGAATTGGCAACGATGGCCCAAGTCGAGCGTCTCAGCATTGTCTTCTGCAAGGGCATCCATGAAGAAGGAGTCAAGTTTTTGGCACAAAGTCGTGCCACGGTTTTGGACCTGCGCGGGACAGTGGCAGACTTAAGTCCCATCGTCATCAAAGAAATCTTGGACACGCGCCCAGAGCTTTCCATTCGCATTTCGAACAACAAGAAAGCTCTTTCGAACTACAAGCAATACATCGCCGGGAGCTTCTCTCCTAGCGACTTGATTCTCCAAGCACAAGAAGGAAGCGAACCCTTCGATAGGAGATGAAGAAGCAAGGCGTAGAAGCTGTCAATCAGGGATCTCAACGTATTGGCCATCGTGGGCAGTGGCAAGTTGACGAAGCAGGCCGCTATTTCGTCCCAAGGAAATGCCATGGATGGCGATGCGTCTCAGGGCGTTGATTTTCTTGATCTCGGACAAGATGGCATCTCCTCTGGTCAAGCGACCTGCGGTTGGCGAACCATCAGAGAGGAGGAAAATCGTGTCGGCGGCGATGCTATAGGATTGATCATAAGATCCCCGGCCTGCGAAACGAAAAGCCTCCTCAAGACCACCGAAGAGATTTGTTGCCCCACCAGGGGACTGGGTGAGGATCCACTTCTTGAGCGCGTCCTTGTTGGCCTTTGTGGCGAAGATCATCTTCTTGCGCCAAGACAATACGCCACCCCGGAAGACAACGACATTGAATGTCGCTTTCTTGGGCAAGGCGTATACGGAACGCACAAGTTCATTGGCCAGACGATCAATACGGCGTCGGCCACGCAAGGAGATCTTGCCAAAGCCCACACCGGCGCCAGCCGCTGCCCTTCCAGGTTTTCTGCGCCGGCCGGTTGCCACCATGCTGCCACT